>DATJTX010000015.1 GCA_035502855.1 Candidatus Baltobacteraceae bacterium | reverse complement strand
ACAAACGTTTGACCTGACGGATGGAGAGGCCAAGCTGGCGGGCAACCTCGGCTTGGGTCAGATCGCCGGCCTGGAGCCGCTCCACGGCCGCCAGGCGGGTAATTTCGGAGGTCGACATCGTGAGAAGCTCCATGGGGAGGGGTTCCTCTCGACGGGGACATCTCTATTGAGTCCAAATGGGGACATCTCTATCGAGCTCCGATACCGTGCCACCCACCGTTGCGAAGTCGTCAGGGATGTGCTATCTTCGGCTACGTATCAAGCCGGCAGACACATCAAAGCGCACGAGGCGCCGCAGTAATGCGGCGCTTCGTTGATTTCCGCGACGGAAACATGCGCCTGGGTCGAGTGTATAATAGAGGTCCGGCAAGGAGATCTGCGATGCGGAAACGACCGCGCTTTTGGGACCAGGTGCGCGACCTTACCAGGCGTCTACGCGCCAAGCGCCCGCGCAAAGAGGACGACCCGCCCGCCGCTGCCGGCGTGCGTTCCCCACTGCTGCCGCGCACACCGGTCCTCTCGGGCGGCGCCGCGCGCAAATTACCGCCGGAAGATTAGCCTAGTTTATCCTGAGCCCAGTTGAATGGGCTCGGGATGACAAGGGCGGCATGTGCGCCTTCGGTTGGGTTTCTGCACGTAACTGTCCGCATGCGGCGGCGATGTCGCGTCCCATGTTTTTGCGCACCGTGGTCGGGACACTCGCCGCATCGAGAATCGCTGCGAACTCCCAGATACGCGCGTCGGGTGTACCGGCGAACGCACCGTCGGGCGTCGTGTTGTACGGAATCAAATTCACGTGATAGAGCTTCCCGCGCATCAGCTCCGCGAGTTCACGCGCGGATTCGGGCGAGTCGTTCACGCCCTCGAGCATCACGTATTCGAAGAACACTTTACGATTCGTCTTGGCGACGTAACGCTCGCAGGCGCCCATCAACGCATCGAGCGGATAGCGGCGGTTGACCGGCATGATGCTCGCGCGGATGCGATCGCTGGGCGCGTGCAGCGAGATCGCGAGATTCACCTGCAGCCCTTCGTCCGCAAAGCGGTCGATCTGCTCGACTAGACCGACGGTCGAGATCGTGATGTGGCGATGGCCCAACCCCAAACCATGCGGATCGTTGAGCAGCGCCACCGCACCCATCACCGCTTCGTAATTGTGGAACGGTTCGCCCATTCCCATGAAAACGACGTTGGTGATGCGCTTGCCTCGTGCAGCAAGCTCGCGCGCGAAGAAGCGAGCCTGGTCGAAGATCTCACGCGCATTCAAATTGCGCGTGAACCCCGCTTGCCCGGTCGAACAGAACGCGCAGGCAAAAGCGCAGCCGGCCTGCGAAGAAATGCAGACGGTCGTGCGGTCGCCACGATGCTCCATCAGGACCGCCTCGACTTCATTGCCGTCGTGCAGGCGAAAAAGCCCCTTTGTCGTCTGCGCATCGTTGGAGCGCTGCACGACGACTGGCTCGACCGAGGAAAACGAAAACCCTCGCGCCTCGAGCGTTTCGCGCAGTTCCTTGGGCAGCGTGGTCACCTCGCCGATCGAGCCGAGCAGCTCCTTGTTCGCCGCGCGATAGATCTGTTTCAAGCGAAATGGCTTGAGTTCGAACTCGGTCAGAAATGCTTGCACGCCGGCGAGGCCGAGCGCATGCGCGAGGTCATCGAGCCAAATCGATTGAGGATCTCGGATCAAAGCGCCTCATTTTATCATGGCGCGTCAAATAGCGCCGCCTGCTCGACCGGGCGCTCCGGCGGCGGCTCATCGAGCTTGGCTCGCACCGCCTTCAGATCGGCCCAGACCATCCGCTTGACCGCGGTCACCTCGCCGCCGGTCTGACGCAAGACGTAGGCCGGATGAAACGTCACCATCAGCGGAATTCCCACCGGCCCTTCGTACCAGCGGCCGCGCATCTTCGTAATTTGAAACTCCCGCCCGAGAAACGACTTCGCGGCCGGCGCGCCGAGCGCCAAGATCACACGCGGCCGAACGATCTCGATCTGCTCGTCGAGGAACGGGCGGCAGTTCGCCATTTCGTTCAGATCGGGTGCGCGATTCTTCGGTCCGCGCGGGCCCGGTATCGTCGGCCGGCACTTGACCGTGTTGCAGATATACACTTCCTCGCGCGCGAAGCCGATTGCCGCGAGCATCTTGTCGAGCAGTTGACCGGCGCGGCCGACGAATGGCCGCCCGAGCAGATCCTCGGTCTCACCCGGTCCCTCGCCGATCACCATCAAGCTCGCGCACGGATCACCTTCGCCGTAGACGCTGTTTCGCCGTTGCGATCCGATCTCGCATTTTCGGCACGCCGCGGCGAGCGCCGCGCCCTGAGCGAGAAAGCGTTCGCGCTTCGCGCGCTCTTCAAGCATCGCCGGACTCGACCGGCACGGCCAGAACCGCTTCGCCGAAGGCGACGATCTTGCACGAGCCGTCCGCGCTTTCGCTCACGTGAAAACTGAGCCCGATGACCGCATTGGCGCCGAGTGAGTTTGCGCGTTTGTACACGCCCTCGAGCGCCTCGCCGCGCAATTGCTCGGCATCGCTGACGAACTCGCCCGCCGCCACGCCGATCAACATGCCCAGACTGCGAAAGGTCGCGCGCAGCCGGTTGCGCGGCCGCGAAGCCGCGCCCGAAACGTAGCCGTAGCGTTTGACGATGCGGTAGCCTTCGAGTTCGTCAAACGTGACGACGTTGTCAGCGTCGATCACTTAGGAGCCGGTCATCCGGCAGGCGCCGGAGGCGTGCAAGCGGGAATCTTGGCAGCCGTCATGCCGCAGACTTCACCATCGGTGCTCGTGATCCGCCTCGATGCGATCGGGGACGCGCTTGCGCTCGTGCCGCTGCTTGCCGTTCTGCGCGAGCGCGCGATCCCGGTCGACGTCGTCCTGCGCGCCCACAACGCCGGCGTCTTTTCATCGCGCGCGGCACGTCGCGTCTACCTCGCGCCCTTCGCGCTGCGCTCGTCCACGCCGGAAAACCGCGCCGCGATCGCCGCGTTCGGCGAAGAGATGAGCGCGAACCGGTACACGCACGTCTTGGTAGCGACGGAAGATCCGGGCGGCTACCGGCTGGCGCGCGCGGTGGGCGCACCCGAGCGGATCGGGTTCGTCAACGGTTGGGGCAAGCCGTTCAAAACGTTGTGGGCCGGATCGATGCTGACCAAGCGAATCGTGCGCAGCGCCGGTCTCGACGCGCGCGCGCCGCACGAATGTGCGGTACTCTTTCAACTCGGCACCTCGCTGGTCGGCGAGGCACCGATACCACGGGATGCGAGCCCCCTTCGGCCGCTCGTGCTCGAGAACGACGCGCCGTGCAGCGAACGCATCGCGTTTCAAGTCAGCGACAAGTGGGAGCGGCTCGGCATCGATTTCGCGCACGTCGTACGCGCCGTGCGCGCGGTCGCGGAACGCGGGCCCGTACACGCGATTGCGGCCGCGAGCGAAGACGATTACGCGCGGCGCCTCGAAGATGCCGCGCAGATCCCGGTCGAGCGGTATGCGACGCTCGAGCCTTGGAAAGAGGCAATCGCCGGCGCCGCCGCGCTCGTCGCGCCCGATAGCGGCGCGCTTCATGTGGCGGGCATGGTCGGAACACCCACGGTCGCGGTCTTTCCGCCGTTACGGGATTTCGATTTGCAGTTCGCGCGCTGGGCGCCGTGGGCTGCGCCCTACCGCGCGGTGCGCGCGGAGGACGACTGGCCCGTGCAGGTCGCGGCAGCGCTCGGCGAACTGCGGCGATAGAGCTCGATTCCTCCGTTCGCCTTCACCAGGGTGTATGCGTGCGTACGCACCAGGTGCTGCAGCGCCGCGCCGTACTCTTGCAATCGCGGTGAATCGGGAAAGTCGCGATCGATCAGCACGTAACACGCGTCGATCGGCTCGCGCGCATCCTCGGGCAAGAGCGTCGCACTCGGGTCGCGCAGCGCCAAATGTGTGTACGCCTCTTCTTGCGTCGCGATCGAGGTGTTTGGCGGTAACGATGCGAGGACGGTATCGAGCGCGGCATCCCGCGGTTGCGGGGCACGCAGATTCAAGCCGGGATGCAACGGATCGGCGACCGTAAATTCGAGCGCACACAGGGCGGCGCAAGCCCACAGCCAGCGCAGCGCGCGCCGCTGGGGCAAATGCCTCACCGCGAACGCGAACGCGACGAGCACGTACCCCAGCCACGCGCCGGCATAGTGCGTTCCGAGCGTAAACGTAGTCGACATGCGCGAGAGCAGCACCTCGGCAAACGGCGGCAGTGCAACCCAGAGAAAGCGCGATCGAAACGGCAAGAACGCCAGCGGCGCAAAGACCAGGAGCGCAAACCCCAGCCGCTGCAAGATGCCCTGCGGCCAGAGCGCGCGCACGTCGCCGGCCGTCCAGGCGTAGAATCGCTCCGGCGCCCAGTGCGCGTTCGCAATGCTGTGCGGCTCGATCCAAAAGAAGAACGCGAAGACGGCGGCAGCCGCGATCGCCGCTATCCCAATCGCCGTGCGCCCGGCGCTCGTTCCGCGAAATCGCCACGCACCGGCGAGCGCCGCGATGCCCATGAAGATCGCTTGATCCTCCTTCACCGCTATGGCGAGGATCGCGAAGAAAAACGTTGCGGCCGTCAGGCCGTTCTCGAACGACCAGACGCCCCACGCGATGGCGGCCGGCGCGAACGCGTTCTCGTGAAAGTCGACGAAGGCGAGTCCGCCCAGGGCCGGATACAGCGCGACGACCACCGCACACCAGCGTGCCGCAATGCGGCCCGCGCGCCCCGCCACCATCGCGTAGACGGGTGGAATGACGAGCGCGCACGCGAGCGATTGGAGCGCGATCAGCGCGAAGGGCGAGCGCCATACGAGCAGCACCGCGCCCACGAGATAGAGGATCGGCGAAAAATGAAACGCCCAATGGCTCCCTTCGATCGGATTGCAGAAGCATCCGAACGCGCTCGCGGCCGTTTGCGCGAAGATCCCGAAATCGACCAGATTACGGTGGGCGTCGTAGCGGACTGCACCGAGGGCGGTGAAGCACCCCGCATAAAGCAGCGCGAGAACCCACGGGAAGCGGTCACGCACGGCGCGATTGCAGATACGGCCAGATGAACGTGTCGATATCGCCGTCCAGCACGCCCTGCGCGTTCCCGGTCTCGACGCCGGTGCGATGGTCTTTCACCAATTGATAGGGCTGCAACACGTACGAACGAATCTGCGAGCCCCACTCGTTGGCGGCGCGTTCGCCGCGCAGCGCCGAAAGTTTCGCGTCGCGCTCTTCGACCGCGCGCTGAACCAGCTTCGCGCGCAAAATGTTCATCGCCACGTCGCGGTTTTGCGCCTGCGAGCGTTCCTGCTGCGAGGCGACGATGATGCCGCTCGGCTCGTGAATGATGCGCACGGCAGACTCGGTCTTGTTGACGTACTGTCCGCCGGCGCCGCCCGACTTGAAGGTTTCGATCCGCAGATCGTCCGGTTTGATCTCGACGTCCGAGGCTTCGCCCGCCTCGATCTCGGGAATCACGTCGACCGCAGAAAACGAGGTATGGCGGCGGTGCGCCGCGTCGAAAGGCGAGAGCCGCACGAGCCGATGGACGCCGCGCTCGCTCTCCAGCATTCCGTAGGCGTTACGACCGCGCACGAAAAAGGTCACCGACTTCAAGCCGGCTTCCTCGGCTTCCGATGCGTCGGCGATCTGGGTCGAAAACCCGCTGCGCTCGGCCCAGCGTAGATACATCCGCAGCAGCATCGCCGTCCAATCGGCAGCGTCGACGCCGCCGGCGCCCGCGTTGATGCTGACGATTGCACCGTGTGAGTCGTACTCGCCGTCGAAATTCGCCGCCATCTCCAGCTCGTCCAAGGCGCGCGCGGAACGATCGAGATTCTCCTCGACCTCGGCATCGACCGCCGAATCGCCGGCGAAGAGTTCGAGCAGCTCGCGGGCGTCGCCGAGCGCCCGCACGATGCCGTCCATGCGCCCAACCTCCTCGCGCAGGTCGGCCAGCTCTTTCATCGTGCGCTGGGCGCGATCCGGATCGTTCCAAAACCCTTCGTCTCGCGAGCGCAGATCGAGCTCGGCGATCGTGCGGGTCTTGCCTACGTAGTCAAAGACGCTCCTTGAGCGCGTTCAGGCGGTCGCTGAGGCGGGTAATCGTCGTTTGCTGGGAGTCGCTCATAGCGGACCCGGGATTCTCGCAGGTACGCCGACACTCTTTCCGCCGCCGGTCGAGCGCGTGATGGAGAGGCAGCAACACGAACGGAGGTTCACCTGCGATGAGCGTTCAGTGGCTGGAGCAGCCCGACTCGACTCTCTCTCCCGCGTACAGCGGGTTTTACGACGGCGCGCCGGCCTTTCCGAACCCCACGCTCGGAACGGCGTTCGGCGGCGATTCGATCTCGCAATTCGCTCCGAACGGAGGGGGCGGCGTCTACGGTAGCGGGGCGGAGGCGCAAGGCGGAGCATCGTCGATCGTCCAGCAGCTGATGTCGATGATTCAACAACTGCTCGAGCAAATGGGCTTTGGAGCGTACGGCGGCACCGGCGCAAGTGGAAACGAGCAGTATTTTTCCAGTGCGAGCGGCGGCTCGAACGGCGATCCGCACCTCTCGTTCAACGGCAGCACCTGGAACGACATGAACAGCGAGCCCGATCTCCTGAATTCGGACTCGATACGCGGCGGATACCGGCTTTCGACCCAAACCACGGCGCCAAATGCGAACGGCGTAACCTACAACCAATCCGCCACGGTGACGACGCACCGAGGCCAAACGCAGGTGAGCCTCGATAACAACGGCAACGCCGCAATCACGCAAGACGGCGTGACCACGAGCATCGCGCCCGGTCAGACCGTTCAGCTCGGCAACGAAACCGTCACCCGCAATCAGAACGGCTCGCTGCGGATAACCTGTTCCAACGAAAACGGCGGCCAGATCACGACCACGATGAGCGACAACGGCAGCGGCGTCGACGTCAACGTGTCGGCCAGCAGCGTCGACCTCGGCGGCACGATGGTCAACGGCGCGAACCAAACCGCGACGGCTCCCACGCAGCCGGCGCCTCCGGGCAGGCCGATCATGCATCGCTACGGCGTAAGCCCGAACCAATTCGAGTAGACGGGAAACGGCGCGGCACCGCGAAGCACCCTCCACCTGGAGGTATCGCTTCATGAGCAGATGCATCGTGGCGCTGATTGCTGCGCTAGGTTTGGCCGGCTACGCTTTGCCGGCCGCGGCCGAGATGCCGCCGCCGCTTCCCAAGAACGACTCGTCGTATACCGCCGGGTCGCTCAAGGTCAGCGTCTACGGACAACCCGGACGGCAAGCACTCGTTTTTATTCCCGGATACGCGCTTGGGCCCTGGGAATTCTCACGTGAAATCGCCGCGTACAGCGCAAACTACACGGTTTACGCGCTGACCCTTCCGGGGTTCGACGGCGCTCCCGGCGCCCGGGGGCCGCTCTTTCAAACGGTCGCAGCCGACTTTTGGAAATGGATGGCCGCGCAGAATATCAGCAAGCCGATCCTGATCGGTCACAGTTTGGGCGGTACGATGGCCATTCTGCTCGCCGAGCAACACAGCGAATTGCTCAAAGCGGTCGTCGCGATCGACGGCCTTCCGATTCTTCCGCAGGAGGATACGCAAAGCGCGGATACGCGTGCAAGCAACGCCAAACAGATGGCGGATGCGATCGGCATGATCATGGACTCATCGCAGTTCGCCGACGCTATGGCGAGCTACAGCTTGCCGGATATGATGCTCTCGAGCAAGGACGTGAGTGGCGTCTCGGGCATGGTCGAGCGTGACGGCGTCGACATCAGCACGTCCGCGGTGTGGATGCAAGAGGACATGACGCTCGATTTACGTCCGGACCTGAGCAAGATCACGGTTCCCGTGCTGGTGATCGCGCCGTACGACGATCCGATCGACGGCAAAAATTGGCCGACGCCCGATGCGAAGAAGGCTTACTACGCCAAGCTCATGACCGGCGATTCGACCGCACAGGTGCAGGTGATCACCCCGTCACGCCACTTCGTCATGCTCGACCAACCGCAGATGCTCGACGCGGCGCTCGACGCCTTTTTGAAGACGCAGACGACGTAGAACCGCTCCGCTACGCCGCTCCGGCGCCGTGGCACTTCTTGTACTTCTTACCGCTGCCGCAGGGGCAAAGTTCGTTGCGCCCGATCTTCGCCTCGGCGCGCGCGGGTTTGGCGGGCTCTTCGTCGCCGCGATTGGTGTGCAGTTGCTGCGGCCGGCGCTGCGCGCCCGGCATCGGTCCGAGCAGTTGCTCGGCTTCGTGCGGCGAGAGCCGGCCGGCGCCTGCGGGCTGCGGCACCATCGCGCCGCCCGGAATCGGTTCGAACTGCGGCTGCGGCGGACGCTGGTCGGGCGGCGGCCCGTGCTCGATCACGACCCGGAAGATCCCGTTGATCGCTTCGTCGGCGATGTTGTTCTTGAGCGACTCGAAGATCTCGTACGCTTCCTTTTCATACTCGACCCGCGGGTCTTTCTGTCCGTAGCCCCGCAGGCCGATGCCGGTCTTGAGGTGATCCATCACGTAGAGATGATCGACCCACTGCCGGTCGATGATCGGGAGCAACAGGTAACGCTGTTCGACCACGCGCATGATCTCCGGCGTAACCTCGCGTTCCTTGGCTTCGAAGGCCGCGACCGCGTGCTCGCGCAAAATCCGGCGAATCTCTTCGCGATCCTTGCCGGCGAGATCGTCGACCTTTACCTCGCGCTTGATTGGAAACACCGATTCGAGCGAGTTGAGCATCTCGTCGTAATCCCATTCACCCGGGTGCGCGTTCTCCGGCGCGTTCTGATCGACTGCCTCGTCGACTTTCGCTTCGAGCGACTGCAGCATGAACGTACGCGAGTCGAACGTTCCTTCGAGGATCGAGCGGCGGTCGCCGTAGATGATCTCGCGCTGTTTGTTCATCACGTCGTCGTATTCGAGAACGTGTTTGCGAATTTCGTAGTTGTGATTTTCGACCTTGCTCTGGGCGCGCTCGATCGACTTGGAAACCATGCCGGATTCGATCGGCTGCTCGTCGGTGAAGCCGAAGCGCTCCATCACGTTGGTCAGCCGGTCGCCCCCGAAAAGGCGCATCACCTCGTCTTCGAGCGAGATGTAGAAGCGTGACGAGCCCGGGTCGCCCTGACGGCCGGAACGGCCGCGCAGCTGGTTATCGATCCGGCGCGACTCGTGCCGCTCGGTACCGATGATGTGCAGACCGCCTTTGTTCGCCACTCCGTCGCCGAGTTTGATGTCGGTACCGCGCCCGGCCATGTTGGTCGCGATCGTCACTTGACCGTCTTGACCCGCGTCCTTGATGATCTCGGCTTCCTGCTCGTGATATTTCGCGTTGAGGACGTTGCACTCGACGCCCTTGCGGCGCAACATCGCCGCGAGCAGTTCGCTCTTTTCGATCGAGCGCGTTCCCACCAGCACCGGCCGGCCCTTGTGGTGCTCGGCGATGATCTCGTTGACGACCGCGTCGAACTTGGCTTTCTCGGACTTGTAAACGATGTCGGGATTGTCTTTGCGGTCCATCGGGCGATTGGTCGGAACGACGACGACGTCGAGCCCGTAGATGTCACGGAATTCGCGCTCTTCGGTCTTGGCTGTTCCGGTCATGCCCGCCAGATGATCGTAGAGACGGAAGAGATTTTGGAACGTGATCGTCGCGAGGGTTTGATCCTCGCCGCGCACTTTGATGCCTTCCTTCGCTTCGATCGCTTGATGGATTCCATCCGAATACCGGCGGCCGTGCATCAGCCGGCCGGTGAACTCATCGACGATGATGACTTCGCCGTCCTTGACGATGTACTGCTGATCGCGATGGAAGAGATTCCACGCCTTCAGCGCGGCGTTTAGCTGGTGCGCGAGTTCGATGTTGCGCTGATCGTACAGGTTACCGATTCCCAGCATCTTTTCGACTTTGGCGACGCCGGCTTCCGTAATCGGAACCGCGTGCGCCTTCTCATCGACCGTATAGTCTTCTTCTTTTTTCAGGCGCGGAACGATCTGGGCGAACTTTTCGTAGAGCTCGGTCGACTCTTGGGAGGGTCCGCTGATGATCAGCGGCGTGCGCGCCTCGTCGATGAGAATCGAGTCGACTTCATCGACCAGTGCGAAGTAGAGCTCGCGCTGGACCAGATCCTCGACCTGCCAGGCCATGTTGTCGCGCAGGTAATCGAAACCGACTTCGTTGTTGGTCACGTAGGTGACGTCGCAGGCATACTGCTCGCGGCGTTGCGCGGGTTCGAGCCCGTGCTGAATGATACCGACACGCAAGCCCAGGAATTCATAGAGCGGCGCCATCCATTCGGCGTCGCGGCGCGCCAGATAGTCGTTGACCGTCACCACGTGGACGCCGCGCCCTTCGAGCGCGCGGGCGTACACGGGAAGGGTGGCCACCAGGGTCTTTCCCTCACCGGTCTTCATCTCGGCGATCCGGCCTTCGTAGAGCACTTGGCCGCCCATGATCTGAACATCGAAATGGCGCATGCCGAGCGTGCGCTTGCCGGCCTCGCGCACCGCCGCGAACGCTTCGGGGAGCAAGTCCTCGAGCTTCTCGCCGTCGGCCAGGCGCGAACGGAACTCCCCGGTCTTCGCGCGCAGCGCGTCGTCGGAAAGAGCCGAAAACTCGGGTTCGAGCGCGTTCACGCGCTCGACCGTGCGCCGCAAACGGGCGATCTCGCGCTCGTTGCCGTCAAAGATCGTTCGAAGGAATACCATACCGAGTACTAACGTTCTCCACCGAAAAAAGTTTGCTTTTGCAAAGGGCCCCCTACCGGCCGGGAGCTACGTCGGGAGGGTCACCGTGAAGGTGGACCCTTCGTTTTCGCGCGACTCGACCGCGATCGTGCCGCGATGGACCTCGACGATCTTCCGCGCGACGTAGAGACCGATTCCCGAACCGGAAATGCCCTTGTTTCGAGCGTTGCTCGCGCGGCCGAAGCGGGTGAAGAGATTCACCAGCTCCTCGCTGGGGATCCCGATGCCGCGATCGCGTACCGCAATGACGACACTGCCCTCGCCCCGCTCGACCGAAACCTCGACCTCGCCGGTCGAGTACTTCAACGCGTTCGAGACCAGGTTGTCGATGACGTGACGGAAGCGATGCGGGTCGAGTTCGATCATGACCGGCGCGTCGGGCACGCGCACGCGCAAGCGCGCGTTGTTGCGCGCCGTGACCTCGACACATTCGGTGATGAAGGCACCGGCATCGACGGTCGTGCGCGCCAGCGAGAAGCCCTCTGCCTGCGTTTGTGCGAGCACCAGGGCGTCTTCCGAAAGCCGGACCAGACGCTTGGTCTGCGCGTGAATCGTGTCGATCTCTTCACGCGACTGCGAGGTCGTGTCGAGCAAGAGTTCGCAGTAGCCCAAAATCACGGTGAGCGGACCTTTGAAATCGTGCGCGAGCATCGCGAGCAAATCGTCCTTGAATTCACTCGACTCTTGCAGCGCCCGATTGGCCTCGTCCATCGCCTCGTAGAGCTCGAGGTTGCGCAGAGCCAGCGTGAGCAGCGCGCCAAGTTCCTGCATGATGCGCAAATCGTCGCGACCGAAGCGTTCGTTGTTTCCACGACCGACCAGGAGGAACGCGTCGATCGAGTCCCCGCCGCTCACCGACGTTTGCGAGAGCGGTGTAACGACATATCCCGGACCGTCGATCAGACGCTGCACGCGCCGCTCGTCACCGACCAGACTGCTCAGCCGCTCGGCCCGGTGCACCAGATCGAAGCCGCTCTGTGCAATCGTCTCCTCGATGTCGGTTCCGAAACGTCCGACGACGCTGTATCCCTCGCCGCTCCACCGCAACACGCATGCGCGGTCGGCGTGAACGAGCGAAGCCGCGAGCCGGCTCATCACGTCGGCGAGCGAGCCGATCGCGGTGTGGCTGAGGATCGTCCGCGCGGCCTCGGCGAAGGTTTCGCGCTCCTGCGCGCGCCGCAGTTCGCGTTCATAGGCATGCGCGTTCGCGAGCGCGATCTCGAGGTGCGAACCGAGCGTCCGGAAGAACGTCGCGCGCTCTTCGGGCGGCCAATCCAGGCCGCCATCCGCCGAGCGGACGATGAACGTGCCCCACAGCGTGCCCTCGAGGCGCAATGGAATGATGACGCCGCTGCGTCCGTCGAAAAGCGCATCGCGGGCGATGCGCGGCAACATCGACACGTCGGACGGCTCGTCTACGGCGAGAAACGGTTCGAGCACGACGCGGTCGATCGTGGCCGCCGGCTCGAAGCCGCGCGGCTCGCGGATGCGCAACGCGCGGCGCACCAGTGCGTCTCCGTCGACCGAGTACGCGGCACAATCGAGCGGCAGTTCGTGCGAAACCGTCACCACGAAGACCAGCAGCACTTCGTCGACGTACTGGGTGTCGCGTAAGATACGCACGACCCGTTCGAGCGTCTCCGCCTGCGCCCGCCGCGCCCGCTCGCGCTCGTACAACCGTGCGTTGGAGAGCGCGAGTCCTACGTGAAAGGCGAGCGACCGCAGCGCCGCGATATCCGGGTCGTCGAACCCGCGCACGCGATCGAACGCAAGAACCAGCGCGTCCTCGACGCGACCGTCGACGACGAACGGCAAGGCCATCGCGCTATGCGCGCCCTCGCCGTAGATCTCGCTGCCGGCGGCCTCATCCCGCCGGACGGTAAGCCCACCGAATACCTTGCGCAAATCGGCATCGAGAGCGACTGCGGCCTTGGGAGCCGCCGGGGATCCCCCTTTCGCCGCCGACGCCACGACGGTTGCGTGATCGCCGTCGCTCATCCGTTCGTAGACGAGACACCGGTCGGCCGAGAAGGCCGCGCGAACACCCTCGACGATGCCGAAGAGCACGTCGCGCCGGTCGAGCGATTTGTGGAGGCGCTCGTTCACCATCGCCAGCAGCTGGCTGTCACGCGATTGACGCCGCGACGCGGCCAGCGCGCGCTCGGACCCGAGAATTCGCGTCGCTACGGCGCAAAACGCGCCCAGCGACTCGCGTTCGGATCGATCTGGCTCCCCTTCGATCATGATCGCCACGACGCCCAGCGTATTGCCCTCCGCGATGAGCGGTGCGAAAAGCATATCGCGTTCGCCGATCGTCGAACTCACGCCGACGAAGGCGCGCTGCGCGTCGCGCGCGATGAACGAAACGGTACCGTCACCGAAGCGCGCGAGCGCGTGCAGGAAGAGCCGGCGCAGTTCGCTCGAACCGTCGCGCAACGCGAAGCCGGCGGCGCCGGCCGGCTCGGTCGAGCCGACGACCGTCTCGTTATCGAAGAGCAGCGCGGTGGCGACGCCCTGCGAAACGCACGAGAGCGCGCCGGCCGCTACGGCGGACGCCTTCTCTTCGGGCGTCGTCGCATCGGCTAAACGCGTGAGAGCTGCCAGGCGATCGACGTGGGTGCGAACGGTGCCGATGCTCCTTTCGATGAGCGACTACGGCACCAGGCCGAGACCTATTACCGCACCCGGTGAGTTCAACGTCGCGGTCGGCGCCACATTGCCGCTCGAACCGCTCGCGAAGACGTAGATGACGCCCGCGCCTGCGGCCTCGTCGGCGACGAAGATGTTGCCGTTCTTGTCGACCTTGACGTCGGTCGGCGCGACCAGCAGCGTCTTCGGCCCGGCGATGTACGTCGGTCTCACCGCGCCGCTCGAACCCGCCGGGAAGATCAGGATCGCCGGGCAGTCCGGCGTGCACACGGTCGATGCCTGATCCGAAACGTAGATGTTTCCGTTCGCATCGAGCGCGATGCCCGTCGGCTGATTGATACCGCTGGCCGAGCCCGAGATCGTTGCGAACGGCGCGATGTTCAGCGGCGTCGCGGTGGGCACGGGTGTGGGCGAGGGCGAAGGCGTCGCGCCGGTCGGCGTCGGTGCGGGCGTGGGTGAGGCGGTCGGCGTCGGTGAGGGCGAGGCGGTCGGCGTTGCCGAGGGCAGCGCGAAGACTTCCACCGATGAGCCTTGCAGGTTCGAAACGTAGACATTGTCTTTGCTGTCCACTGCGACGCCGCTCGGCACGTTAAGCCCGGTCATCGGCCCGGCCAAGATTTGATAGGCGCCCGTCAGCAGCGCCGCCTCGTAGAAGTAGATGCCGCTGGTGAATCCCGCCGATTGCGCCGGGTTGACTTCGGCCGCGGCCAGCACGTCGGTCGAGGTGGTCGTCCCGGTGAAGGTATACGGGAAATCGGTGATGCCGTAGGGGCGCGCGTTCCCGAGCGAAAGCGTTTGATACGGGATCACGTTTCCGGTCGCTTGGGCCTTGAACTCGAGAATCGATCCGATCTGGGTGCTCGCCAGCCAGTTGGTCACCCACAGATCGCTCGAGCTATCGAAGGTGAGGTACTGCGGCCCGGAGAGCGTCGTGTTGCTGCCGCCGATCGCGTAGAGGGGGCCCGTTGTCGACTTCGCGGCAGGCGTATATATGCCGATCGCGTTCTGCGTCACGTTTGCCGCGTACAGTGTCTGCGGCGGAAAATTGGGCCCGACCGAAATCGTCTGGGTGGCATCGCTCGAGCTACATGCCGCAACGATGATTGCGGTCAGGATCACTCCTACGAAGCCGAGGCAGAGCCTAGGCAGCATTCCTTCTCCTTTGAATAACGGCACACGTCGCGTGCCGTTTCGTTCCCGCATGTGGGGAACCGGGCCCTGGTTTTGGTAGCCGACCCACTTTTCCTGGAACGAGCGCCGCCCCGGTGCTCATCCTGGGACGGGTCACCTCCCAGAACCGAACCGCGGCTAGAACGGCGAGGACGAAGAGCACGAGGACGATGGCCCAGCGCAGAATCAGCCGCCGCCGATAGGCCGGGCGCCCGGATTCGGTGTCGATGATCTGTCTCGGCACGGAATTACACCGACTCGCGCAGGGGATGATTGATGGCCTGCGGTGTGGTCAGGCGCAGCATTTCGCCGATGGTCACGAACCGATAACCGGCGCGGCGAAAGCGCGCGACGACCGTCGGCAGCGCTTCGATCGTTGCCAGCTTTCCGTTATGGAGCAGCACGATGTCGGGTGCGCTCGCGTGACGGATCATATCGTTCGAGATGCGCTGGGGCGGAAAGGTTCGCCAGTCACCCGAGTCATCGGTCCACAAGACGACGTCGAACCCGATCCCCTGCAGCGTTCGCAGCGTCGCCATCGTGTAACGCCCGTGCGGCGGACGCATGAGAAAACGCACCGATGTATCGCGCCCGAGCGCAAAGAGCACTTCGCTCGCGTGGAGCACCTCGTCACGCACCTGTGCGGGCGTCTCCTTATCGAGATCCGGGTGAGTGTAGGTGTGATTGCCGATCTCGTTGCCGTCGAGGCTGATGCGCCGTGTGATCTCGGGCCACTGCTCCGCATCGCGCCCGATCAGGAAAAAGGTCGCGGGAACGTGGAGCGTACGCAACTCGTCGAGCAGAAGCGGCGTGAAGATCGGATAGGGACCGTCGTCGAACGTCAGCGCGATCAGCTTGGGCCGTGGTGACCGGTCGGCCGCAATCGTGCGGTGCACGACACGATAAAGGCGCGCCGTGAAATCGCCCGAGAATTCGTTGTGCACGTTCATCTGCGGCGTCACGATCGCCGGAATGAGATTGCTCTCATGGCGAAAGAAGCGAACGGCTCCCGCGCCGATGACCAGCACGAGCAGAGCAGCGAGTATCGTTTTCACGGTCACGGTTTCGAACTCGCTGCGGCGACGGTGGCGGTGGCTAGATCGCGGCCGACGATAAGCGTTACGTCGCTCGGCGGCGGCGAGCTAGGAGAGACCGCCGTACCGAGGACCGGCGTTTTGGCAAACGCGGCCGGTAACGCCGCGCGCACCTTCGCACCGGCAAAGGTCACGTTCGAGTGTTCGTCGATTTCGCTTTTCGCGTGATCGTCGGAATCGGCGTTCCCAACGTCGTGGATCACGAAACCAGCCTTTCTCAAACGATCCGCAACCAATTTTGCGGCTCCGGGCACGCCGCTGCCGTTCTCCACGTCGACCCGCAGCGTCGCGGCGTCGATCGAGGCGAGCGCCATCGCATCGGGCGAGGGCTCGGGCGTGGGCGGCGCGATCAGCATGCTTTGCACCAGCTTCGCGATTGCCGGTTTATCCGGAATCAAGTCATCGCCGTCGGCCAGCTCCTGATCCCCGAGATACGGCGTTTCGTTGAAGTGGATGTCGCGCGGCGAGAGGCCCGAGAAATATGACGCCAGCGCGACCAGCTCGGACTGCGTGAAATTCGTCTGGACGTCACGATGGATGACGTCCATAATCGCGCCCGCGTGGACGAGCGTGTTGAGCTTGTCGCCGCGCAGCTTGTTCAGTGCCGCCATGATGACGTCGTTCTGCCGCATGACACGGCATGGATCGCTGCACCAGTCGTGCCGGAAGCGGCCGTAGCTCACGGCCTGGTCGCCGTTGAGATGATGTAGTCCCTCGGTGAGGTGCACGTGGAGATGCCCCCACGAATCGTCGTAGTCGATCCGCCCGCCCGTACAGCCGGTGTGGTACATGAGACAGTCGGAGGTTTTTACGTACACGTCCACGCCGCCGATTGCGTCGATAAGGTCCTTCGTCGCGTCGATGCGCAGGAGCACGTAGCGGTCGAATCCGGGAATGCCGAGGAAAGAGGCGATGACTTTCTGCGCTTCGGCCGGCCCTCCGTCGGACTGCGCCTGGTTGATCTTGCGCACGCTGCCGTTGGGCATCGTCGCCTCCATGTCGCGCAAGATCGAGAGCGCGTAGACGTTCTTGTCGTCGAAATCGAGATTGACCGCTTTGATCATATCGCTGCGCGACTCGCTCGAGTATTCGACGTCGTTGTCGGTGTAGTCGTAATCGATTCCCTCTACCAGCACCAGGAGATTCGATTTGCCGAACACCTCCTGGGGCGTCGGAACGAACACTTGGGCGATCGCCTCGATCGGATTGCGATGGGTGAAGATCGCGAAGCCTGCCATCGCCGACCCGGCCCCGAGGAGTATCATCCCCAAGACCAGTGCGGTCCGCCGCAGCCAAAACGGTGCGCGCGGCGGGCGCTTCTGGGGCGTAAGATTCAAATGTCTACCCAATCGAGTGGCCTCTCACCGTCTCCCGCACGCACGCGTGCCCGTAGAAATCGAATGGCCCATGACCATCCAGCATGACCTCGGTGAAATCGCCGACTGCGGCTTCGCCGGAAAAGTAGACGCCGCCGTCAACGCCCGGCGCCTCTCCCTCCGAACGCCCGAACCAGACGTCGGAGATACCGAGCGCGGCGCGGAACGGATCGCTCTTGGGCAGACGCCGCCCTTCTTCGGTCAGCACGCGAACGCTGCTTCCGATCCGTTTGCTTCGCGCGCGTTCGGAGGCGATGCGCTGCGCTTCGCGCAGCCGCACCAGCCGCTTGCGGCGTTCACGCGCCGGTATCTTTCCGGCGAGTTTTGCACCGGGCGTGCCTTCCTCCGCACTGTATTCGAAGAACCCGACCCGGTCGAGTTGCGCTCGCTCGATCCACTCCTGGAGATATGCCACGTGTTCCTCGGTCTCGCCTGGGAAGCCGACGATGAAGGTCGAGCGCATCGTGATTCCCGGCACGCGCCGACGGAAATCGTCGATGATCTCCAGATATCGCTCGCCGTTCGAAGGGCGAAGCATCGCGCGTAAGACGTCCGGATGCGCATGCTGCAGCGGCATGTCCATGTACTTGCACACCTTCGGGAGCGCCGCCATCGCGTCGATCAGCTCCCCGTCGACGGTTGCCGGATAGAGATAGAGCAGCCGAATCCACTCGACACCGTCGATCTCATGCAGACACTCCAACAAACGTGCGAGTCCGCCGCGGCGTACGCCTCGATCGCGTCCGTACATCGAGGTGTCTTGCGCAATCAAGATCAATTCTTTCGCGCCGCCCTGTGCCAGTGCGCGCGCTTCCTTGAGTATCGACTCCTCGCTGCGGCTGCGGAAGTTGCCGCGCAGTTTCGGAATGATGCAGAACGTACAAGGGTGATCGCAGCCTTCGGCTATCTTCAGATACGCGGTAGCGCGCGGCGTCGTCACGAGCCGCGGGAGAAAGTCGTGTTCCGGTTCCTCCTCGAACGCGAGTCGAATCGGCCGCATCCCGGCGCGCACGTCGTCGAGCAATTCAACGATGCCGGCATACGCGCCGGTGCCCACGATTCCGTCGATCTCCGGCACGAGCGAGCGCAGCTGCTCGCCGTAGCGCTGGGCCAGACACCCGGCAACGACGAGTTGCTGACCGCGGCGCTTACGCTGCGCGTGCTCGAGAATGACCTGCGTCGACTCGGCCTTCGCCGGGTCGATGAACGCGCACGTGTTTATCACCACCGTGTCGGCGCCGTCCGACTCGGGCACGAGCTCGTATCCCGCGGCACCGAGCTTCGCGATCATCACCTCGGTGTCGACCAAGTTTTTGGCGCAGCCTAAGCTGACAAAAGAAACGCTGCTCATTTTAAAGGCGCTCCGGCCCAGCCCGCGCTTAGGCCGCGGCGCACGGCGCCGTCGCGCATCCTGCGCTCGGCCATTGTGCCGGCATCCTGCCGGCACGCCCGTTCGTGATTTCCCTGGGGGCGCCGAAACATACTCACCTATAATTTACGAACTGCAGCGGCAGCTCGTAATCCATGGCCTTCAAATCCGCGATGACCTTCTGCAAATCGTCGCGGCTTTTGCCGCTGACGCGAATCTGCTCGTCTTGGTACTGCGCGTTCACCTTGACTTTGAGCGCCTTGATCCGCTCCATCAGCGCCTTGCTCTTATCCTTGGGGATGCCGCTGCGCAGCGTGATGACGCGGCGTACGGTTCCACTCGCGGCCGGTTCAAGCTCACCGATGTCAAAGGCTTTGATGTCGATCCCGCGCTTGACCGCTTTGCTTTGAAGGACGTCGATGACGTTGCGCATCTTCATCTCGTCATCGGAAACGATCGTGATCTTCTTACCGTCGCTTTCGATCGACGTTTTGGAATGCTTGAAATCGAACCTGTTTTCGATTTCACGGCGTGCTTGGTTGAGCGCATTGTCCAGCTCTTGCTGATCGATGCGCGACACGATATCGAACGAGGAATCGCTCGGCACTGGTGTTCCTTTGCTCTAGGTTACAGCGTGAAGCTGCGCTCGACGACCTCACCGGAAGGGCCCAGCCGACCCAAGCTCTTGCCGTCGACGATGACCTCGACACCGCCGGCATTGCCGATGCGCAGGCTCGCTATCTTTCCGTGGAACTGGCGAACCGTCCCGGCCGGAAACGTACCCTCCATGCTAACATTCCCGTCAACCGTCACCCTAAGCCAAGAAGGAGCGGATAAACGCAGCTCCAGTGTCGCAAGTGCGTCGGGCGCAGCCGTCCCGGTCGGCGACGCGCTTGGCGAGGCGCTCGGCAACGTGCTCGGCGACCCGCCCGGAAGTGAACCGGGTGAAGCACTCAGTGCCGGGGGCGTCGCGGCTTGGGCCGGGCTCGCCGCCAGTTCGGCCGCGGTATTAGAAGGAAGCGCGCTTGCGGTCTGCCGGGCACGGAGCGTCGCCTCGTTGTAGACGACGACGGCGATCAAGACGACGGCGATGATCGAGGCGATCCAGATCAACGGGGAGAGATATCGGGCCGCCGGTTCCTCATCGGCCAGATAGGTGGTCTTGGGCGGCGAACCGGGAGCGGCCGGGACCGGGGCGGCAGGCGCCGATTCCTGGCTATTGAACTCCGCGACCACCTCTTCGGAGTCCAGGCCGAGGAAACGCGCATAGGTGCGCAAGAAGCCTCGAATGTACACCGGAGCGCCGATCGCGCTCCAACTCTCGTCTTCGATAGCGGCGAGGTAGACCGAGCGGATACGAATGTGCTCGGCCACGTCCGAGAGCGTGAGGCCGCGAGCCTCGCGTGCGGCGCGAAACCGCTCACCCAGCGCTGGCATTGGGGCTTTGAGTTAGTCCATTTCCCCTGTTATCCTGTGCAACGGAATATGAACAAAACTAAGAGTCTTCCTCGGGTTATCGCGGCAATGAGCGGCGGAGTCGACTCGGCGGTGGCCGCCGGCCTCTTGGTCGAGACCGGCTATGACGTCGTCGGCGTCACGATGAAGATGTATACGCCGACGCGCGCGCCGCACGCCAAGAGCTGTTGCGGCGTCGACGACTACGACGACGCGCGTCGCAGCGCCGCGGTTCTCGGAATCCCGCATTACGTCTTGAATTTCGAAGAAACGTTTCGCCGCCATGTCATCGACCGGTTCGTCGACGACTACGCACGCGGCCGAACGCCGAATCCGTGCGTTTCGTGCAACAATTTCGTCAAACTCGGAACGCTCGCGCAATACGCGCAGCGGCTCGGGGCGCAGTATGTCGCGACCGGGCACTACGGCCGTCTCGAACATGCGCAGGACGGTCCCCATCTCTACCGGTCGGCAAGCGCAAAAGACCAGTCTTACGCTCTCGCGCAACTCTCACGCGAACAGCTTCGTCGTTTGTTGCTCCCGGTGGGAACGATGGAAAAGGCACAAACGCGCGAGCACGCAAGGCGGCTGGGACTGCCCGTTCACGAGAAGAGCGAATCGCAGGACATTTGCTTCGTCGAAGGCGGCGATTACCGCGATGTCTTGGAGAGGCTGCGGCCGCAGATGAATCGCGAGGGACCGATCCGCGACGAGAGCGGTGCTATCCTTGGCGCGCACGCCGGGATCGCGAACTACACCATCGGTCAGCGCGCCCGGCTCCCGGCAGGAAGCGACGGCGCGCGATACGTTACGCGGATCGAACCGGAGAGCAATACGATCGTCATCGGCCGAGAGGACGAGCTGTTTGCAAATGGGCTGCGCGCCGAAGACGTGAACCTGATTCGCCCCGAGCGCTTCGCCGGCGGTCCCACCGCCGTGCGCGTGATGGTGCGTTATCGCGCGACCCCCGCCGCCGCGCGCGCCACCGTCGAGGCGGACGGCTCGCTGTCGCTTGCGTTCGAGCAGCCGGTACGTGCCGTAACTCCGGGACAGCTGGTGGCTTTTCTGGACGACGCCGACGAGGTGCTGGGCGCGGGAACGATCCGGAGCGTGGTCTAACGTGTATTCAGGTCAATTTGCGGATCGAAAAGGAAAACTACCTCGAAATCCTCGACGCGGCGGCGCGCCTCGCCGAGTACGGGTTTGCCGTTTTCCGCTGGGAGTCGGGCGAGCGCTATCCGCGTTATGAGTGGGTGAACGATGCGGTCGTCGCCCGAACGAAGGTCGATCGTGATGAGCTGCTGGGCGGAACGCCGACCTTTCTCATGCTCGGCGACAACGTACGTCTTGTCGATGTTGCCCGCAGCCGCGCCGAGAGTGCGGACCCCTCTCCGTTCGAGATCGAACTCGTCAACCAGGACGGATCGGCGTATTGGATCGAGTGCGTGGTACAACCGCTCGCGCCGGCACCGAACGGTGCGCTACGCTTCGTCTGCGCGACGCACGTCATCGACCGCCGTAAAGAGCACGAGCACTTTGCACGCCTCTTGAGCGCGACGATCGACAACGAGCCCGACGGCGTCTTCATCGTGCGCCTACGCGGCCAAAACCCGCTCTCTCCGCCGGTTGTGTACGCGAATCCCGCATTTTTTCGAATGACGGGATACACCGCGGATAACCTCGCAAGCGGAATCTATCCGCGGCTCTTCGGCGAGGGAACGGATCGCGTCTTGATCGGTGCGCGCGCCGAGGCGCTGCTGCGAGGCGAGCCCGTCGTCGGCGAAGTACAGCTCTATCGCAAAGACGGCAGCTCGTTCTGGGCAGACATGAGCGCGCATCCGCTCGAATCGCCGATCATCCACTGCGCGATAACGATTCACGACACCACCGAACGGCGCGCCGCGCAGGATGCGATGAGCCTGCTCTCTGAGGGCATCGCCCAAGCCAGCGACTTCATCGTGGTTAGCGACGACACACCGCTCGACCAAGGCGGCCCGAAGATCCTCTATGTGAATCGCTCGTTCCTGGACGCGACCGGATATCGAGAAGACGAGCTGACCGGCCAACCCTATGCCGTGCTCTTTTCGCCCAACAACCCACCCTCGCTCATGGAGTCGATTCGCGGCGAGATCCAGGAGCGGCGCACGAACGAACGCGAGGCCTTGGTCGCGGGAAAAGACGGCGGCGAATTTTGGATCGAATTCGTCGATCGTCCCTTTACCACGCGACACGGACGGCATTTACGCTTGCTGGTCGGGCGCGACATCAGCGCGCGGCGACGGTCGTCGAATCAGCTTTCGCTGCTGTTCGCAGCTACCGAACAAGCCTCCACGCCGATCGTGATCTACGAACCCGACGCCGCCGGCGGCCTTTCGATCTCGTACGAGAACGAGGCGGCGTCGAAACGCGGGCACTATCATCTGCTTTCGCTGTGGGGCGGTCACGACGAAGATGCGCGGAACGTCCGCACGCAGCTCGAGCGCGGCGAGATGGTGATCGCAACGTACGCCGCGTCGGGCGATGACGGACCGGAGCTGATTCAGATGAGCGCACGCCCGGTCCGCAACGAGAGCCGGTTGGAGGCGATCCTCACGCAAGAGCGCGTGCTCTCGGCGCACGCGGCGAACGCGGAACGGAGCGCGCACTCGCGGTTGGTCAATCTGGCGGTGATGTTGCCGGCCGTGGAGCGCGCGACCGATGCCGGCGAACGGCTCGAGGCTCTGCGCGCTCTGCTGCGCCGGACCTTCGAAGCCTCGCTGGTCATCGGGGATACGGATGCGTACGGCCCGGTGCGGATCGACGAACGCGCGCGCTCGGCGACCTTTGCATATCGCGGACGTGCCGCTCGAGTCACGTGGGCATACACGATGGATTCGCTCGCGTTGACGGCGCTTCGTTTTTCGATCGAGGCTGCGCTCGATGCGCGCTAAGCCGTCGCGAGGGCCATATCGCGACGCACGTTCCAATACGTGTCGCGAATGACCGGGCGGAAGCCCGCACCGATAACGGCCTGCTCGAGGTCGCGCCGGGTCGCTTCGTTGGTTGCTCCCGCGTCGCGAACCACGCGATCCTCGATGATCACGCCGCCCATATCGTCGCACCCGTAAAAGAGAGCGAGCTGCCCCATCTTCAGGCCCGGCGTGAGCCAGGATGCTTGAAGGTGGGCGAAGTTGTCTAGATAGAGGCGCGAGATCGCGAGCACACGCAAGTACTCGAGCGCCGTCGCTTCCTTTCCGCGCAGCGGCGTCTTGAACGGCACGTAGAACCACGGAATGAAGGCGGTGAAGCCGCCTGTCTCATCTTGCAGGTCGCGAAGTACATGCATATGCTCGATACGTTCTTCATCGGTCTCGATCGAGCCGTACATCATCGTCGCAGTGGTCGGCATGCCGAGATGGTGCGCCTGACGCATCACGTCGAGCCATTCGGCGGGCGTCACCTTGCGCGCCGAAATCCGCTTGCGTACGCGCTCGACGAGAATTTCGGCTCCCGCGCCCGGAAGCGACTTCAGCCCGGCGGCCTTCAATCGCTCGAGCACGGCGCGAGGCGTCATTCCCTCGACTTTCGCAAGGCCCGTGATCTCGGAGACCGAGAGCGAATGAATATCCACGTTCGGAAACTCGGTCCGCACGCAGATGAAGAGTTCTTCGTACCAGCTCAGCGGTAGATCGGGATTCACGCCGCCTTGGATCATGATCTGCGTCGCGCCCTGATCGGCCGCGTATTTCACGCGCGCGAGCACCTGCTCGTGCGAGAGCGTGCGGCCTTCTTTGTGATGTTCGGGCCGGAAGAACGCGCAGAAGGTGCAATGGACGTTGCAGACGTTGGTGTAATCGATCGTCGTGTCGATCACGTAGGTCACGACGTCGGGCGCGTGGAGCTGCATCCGGCGCGCGTGCGCAGCCATACCCAATTCGTGCAAGTCGGCTTCACGGTAGAGCCGCAGCCCTTCGTCAAATGAAAGGCGGCCGCCGGCTGCGGCGTGCTCGAGCAGACTAGCGAGAGACGACACCGATGACCTCCGGAAGCGAATGCGGAACCGACGGGATCGCTCCGATCGCGTGCAGCTCGCGACAAAACGCGCTCAGACCGCTCTGAGCGGCCGAGTGGAACGTGAAGTTCAATTTGCCGTAATAGGCTTCGTAGAATCCGGGTGGGCGCGCTTTGGTCCGCTGCGCCGTGGCGATCACCTCACTCATGTGCGAACGCGACCAGGTGTAGCTATCGGTCAGCGCGTGCATGCAGGCTCGAATCGCCTCGGGATCACGCTCGTACGCGTCACGGCGCGCCGCCCAAACGGCGAAGACGGTTTGCTGTCCGGTCCACTCATGCCACAGCGTTCCCAGGTCGTAGACGTGCTCGCGCGGGAAGCGTTCGAGCGCGTCGATCGCCGAGTCGCCGATGAGCAGCGCCGGACGACCGGACGCGGCGACTTCCAACGGAAGGGCCTCGTCGGCATATCGCGGCTGCACTCCATAGCGCCGCTCGAGCAAGACCCGCAACAAATTGCGTCCGCTGGCCGACTCGCTGGTGAGCGCAACCTCGACGCCGCCGAGCAGCGCGGGAGGCGTTTGCGAAACCAGGACCACCGACACCACCTCGTCGCGCGCGCCGATGCACAGATCGGGGAGCAGCACCAGCTCCTGGGCATGTTGCGCCCAGGCGAACGCGCTGACCGGACTCAAGTCGAGGTCGCCGCCGATCAGCATCGCGTTCAGGCGCGCCGGCACGTCGGCATGCAGCGTCCCCGGATAGTCGATGACGCCCGCATCGAAGGCCGTGTAGACCGGCAAATCGTTCGTGTACACTATCCTACCGCAACGTAAGCTCATCTTGTCATCCTGAGCGTAACGAGCGCAGCGAGTGTAGTCGAAGGACGACCGCAGCGCAAACTCATCTACGCGGTCACCAGTTCTTTCGGCGGCGTCCAGTCGTACGGGAATGTTTCGTAGGTGCTGTTGCGGCGGACCGGAACGTAGCCCGCGGCTTCGATCAGACGGCGGAACTCGCGGTCGTCGACGTATTGACCCGACTGCGTGCCGGCCGAGTGATAGATCATCTCCTCGTCGGTCGACCCGTGCGTGCCGTCCATGTCGTCGGCGCCGTAGTGGAGCGCCACCTGGCAGACTTTCAAACCCTGGATCATCCAGTAGGCTTTGATGTGGTCGAAATTGTTGAGCATCAGCCGCGCGACCGCGAACGTGCGCAGATCGTCGAGGCCGCTGGTCCAGCCGCAGTACGAGAGTTCGTTGCCGTCGGGATGAAACGCGAGCGGAATGAACGCGTTGAAGCCCGGCGAGCGTTCCTGCGATTCCCGCAGCTTGATGAAGTGATCGACGCGGTCTTCGAGCGATTCGACGTGCCCGTAGAGGATGGTCGCGTTCGAGGCGATCCCCTGGCGGTGCAGTTCTTCGTGGATCACCAACCAGTTTTCGCCCGAGACTTTATTGGCGCAGATTTTCGAGCGGGTCGGCTCACCCAAGATTTCGGCTGCACCGCCGTTGACGTTGTCCAAGCCGGCTTCTTTGAGCGCTGCGATGATATCGGGGAAGCTCAGGCGATGGCGCTTGGCCATGTATTCGATCTCGGCGGCGGTGAAGAGCGAGAGCTGCACGTGCGGCAGCGCTTCCTTGAAGCGGCGCATCAGCGGCAGCCAGTAATCGAGCGAGAGCTGGCGCGGATCGTGTCCGCCGACGATGTGGAGCTGGTTGAAGTTGGTGCCGGTCTCGATCGCCTTCGTCCAGACCTGATCGGCCGTCATCCGAAAGACGCGCTCGGGCTCCTTGAACTCGTCCGCCGCAAACGAGCAGAACTTGCAGTTCGCAAAGCACACGTTGGTCGAGTTGATGTAGCGGTTGAGGACGTAGAAGACATTCTTCCCGCTCTTGCGTTCCTTGGCGCTGCGCGCGATCCGACCGAGATTGTGGATGTCGCGCGTGCGGTAGAGCGTGAGCCCGTCTTCCATCGAGAGCGGCGTGCCGGCCTCGACCTTGCGCTCGATCTCGACCAGGGCGGGATCCATCGGGTATGCCATCGTCGCCCTATTCTAAAGTTGAGCGCGCCTGCCCCTCAAGGATATTGGTGGGCCAGCAAGCGGCCAAAGCCGCCACGATCGCACAGCCCCAGAGGACCCCTCCCACGATGTCGGTGAGGTAGTGCGCGCCGAGGTCGAGCCTGGACCACATGATGGCGACCGCCAACACGGCAACGGCGGAGCCGATCCATGCTCTGCCCGGCAGAGTGCTGCGGAAGACGAAGGCCGCGAGCAAAAGATAAAACGCGGTCGCAATCGTCGCGTGCGTGCTCGGATACGAAAACGAGGCCTCGTGTTTCACCACCCAGTCCAGCCGCCGCGGCCGCGCGAAGAATCGCTGCAAGAGATCGGTGCCGCGCCAGGCGATCAGCAGGCAGAGAATCGCAAAGGTCACACGCGAGCGCCACGCCGGAAAGCGGATCGCGAGAACGACCAGCACGATGCAGAGCGGCAAGAGAACGTCGATCCAACCGAACCACGTGATCCACCACGCGATCAGCGTCGAATGATTCACCCAGGCCGCTTCGTACGTCATCAACCACGCCGGATCGGGCGCATGATCGACGGCGTGCCCCAAAACCATGACGAGAACCAAGGCAGCGAGCGCAAGCGCGATGCGCATCGCTCGACTCCGCTTCGCTACTCTCGGGATGGCAGGGGTCCTCAAAAGAGCTCTTGTTGCGCGTCCTCGGACTTTCCGAGGCGCGGGGCGATCACTTCCAACTCGGCGAGTCCAAGTAAGATCTTGCGCGGCTTCGTGCCCTCGTGCGGACCGACGACTTTGAACTCCTCGAGCTGCTTCATCACCCGCACCGCGCGCGGATGGCCGATCGAGAATTGCGATTGCAGCTGCGCTGTCGACGCATACTGCGTTTCGATGATGAATTTCGCCGCCTCGTAGCAGAGCGGGTCGGCGCCCTTGCCGTTGCGCTCGTCCTCGTCGGTAACCGGCTGAACTTCGACGTTGAGCAAGTTCTCCGGGCGCGCCTGTTTCGCCCAGAAATCGACGAGCCGGTTCACCTCGTGGCCAGTGATGAACGCGCCCTGCGCACGGATCGGTTTGGGAGCGTCGATCGGCAGGTAGAGCATGTCGCCGCGCCCCAACAACCGCTCTGCCCCGTTCATGTCGAGAATCGTGCGCGAGTCGACCTGCGAGCTGACCGCGAAGGCGATGCGCGAAGGGATGTTCGCTTTGATGAGCCCCGTGATCACGTCGACCGACGGACGCTGCGTCGCGACGATCAGATGGATGCCGGTCGCGCGCGCCAGCTGCGCCAGCCGCATGATCGTCGTCTCGACTTTCGCCGGCGCGACCAGCATCAGATCGGCAAGCTCGTCGATCACGATGACGACAAACGGAAGCTTCTCCTCCGGGAACTTGGCGTTGTACTCTTCGATCTTGCGAACGCCGGCCTTGGCGAAGCGCTCGTAACGCGAATCCATCTCCTTGGTCATCTCGAAGAGCGCGCCGGCCGCCATGCGCGCGTCGGTGATCACGTCTTTGATCAGATGCGGAATACCGTTGTACACGGTGAGCTCGACGCGTTTGGGGTCGATCATCAGGAGTTGCACTTGGTCGGGCGTTGCCGAGACCAGCAACGAAGCGATGATCGTATTCAAGCAGACCGATTTTCCCGAGCCCGTCGCGCCGGCGACGAGCAGGTGCGGCATCTTGCCGAGGTCGCCGAAGACCGGGCGCCCGGTGATGTCTTTGCCCAGCGCCATCCACAGCGGCGGGATCGTTCCGCGATTGGGCATCGCATCGAGAATCTCGCGAACGGCCACGATCGCGACGGTCGAATTCGGGACCTCGATCCCCACCGCGGACTTGCCGGGAATCGGCGCTTCGATACGCACGCTGGTGGCGGCGAGCGCAAGTGCGAGGTCGTCGGCGAGCGAGGCGATCTTCGAGATCTTCACCCCGCGTTCAGGCCGCAGTTCATAACGCGTGATCGAGGGCCCGCGCTCGATGTGCGTGACCTTTGCGCCGACGCCGAAACTCGCCAGCGTATCCTCCAGCACGTGGGCGCGATTCGAATCATCGACGATTTGCGCTTGCGGCGGATCGAAGAGCGCGAGATCGGGAAGACGGTACGAACGCGTTGCCGCGACCAGATCGGCCGATTCGTAGTCGCCGGCGACCGGCCGCGGCGCAGGTGTCGTCGGCACCAGGATCAACGGCGGTTCTTCTTCCTCCTCTACCACGTCGAACGCCGCCTGACCCGTGCCGGCCGACGTATCGAACGCGCGCGGCAGCGGCTCCGGCGGACGCGCCATGTCGGTCTTGGGCAGCGCAAAGGCGTCGCGCAGCGAGGCGTGTCCTTCAGGCAGCGCTATCTTCGGAATCTTCGGCAGACGAATGCGCGCGAACACGCCGAGGACGAGCCCGATCAGTTTCTTCAGGCTCACCTGCGTCAGCGAGAGCGCAAGCGTGAGCGCTCCGAGCCCAAGCACGACCCACGCGCCCGCGGTACCGAGCAGCGCGTGGAGCGCGAACCAAATTCCGGCTCCGACGATACCGCCGCCGCGCGGGCCCGCCGCACCCAGCGCCGCGTCGATCATCAAAAAATAAGAAAGCGCCGAGCTTCCAAGGTTGGCGACCATCCGCGGCACGTTGATCTCGAGGAAGACGATCGCGCCGAGAAGAGCGATCAGCACCGGGAATAGCGGCGCGCCCCCTCCAAAGAGACCGCGCAGCCCGCTCGCCACCGCGCGGCCGGCGTTGCCCGCGTGGCCCGGGGTTGCCAGCGCGATGCCAAGAAGGAGCGCCACGGAGAGGGCGGTGATCCCGACGATCTCGAGATTGAGCTTCCTTGCGCTCGCCTTACGGCGTACCCTGGCCATCGATTGATTTGTTTCGTCGTTCTACGAGGAGATCACTTGCAGAGTCCCACCATCGTCGTCCTCGACGGCGACCAAACCGGAGAAGAGTTGCTCGTGGAGTCGCTGCGCGTACTCGACAAGTCCGTCATCGACGTCGAGTTGACGTTCGAGCACTACGATCTTTCGCTCGAGAATCGCCGCGTCACCGACAACGCCGTCGTTCACGAGGCGGCCGGCGCCATGCTGGCGCATGGCCTCGGTCTCAAAGCTGCGACGATCACTCCCGAGCAACATGGCGACGTCGGCTCGCCCAACGCGATCCTACGCGCTGAAATCGACGGTAAGGTCATCGTGCGTACCGGACGTAAGCTGCCGCGCGTACGGCCCGTGGCCGGCATTCACGCACCGATCTCGATCGTTCGCATGGCGGTCGGAGATGCCTACGGCGCCAAAGAGTGGCGAGAAGGCGCGGGTCTCGAGGAGGTCGCTTATCGTACGGAAGCCATCTCGCGCAGCGTCTGCCGCTACGTGGCCGAATACGCATTCATTCACGCCAAAAAAATGCACGCGCGCGTCTTCGGCGGACCGAAATACACGGTCAGTCAGATTTACGAGGGCATGCTCAAGGAAGAGATGGACGCTGCGGCGGCACGACACCCCGACATTCCGTACGAACCGCAATTGATCGACGCGACCTATGCGCTCTTGATATCGAACGCCGGCGACAATCCGTTGGTCATTCCGGCGCTCAATCGCGACGGCGATTGTCTCTCCGATTTCGTCATGCAGCTCTTCGGCTCGATCGCCGGCGCGGAATCGGTGCTGCTCTCGTTCGATGAAGAACTGCGGCCGAGGGTGGTGATGGCCGAGGCGCCGCACGGCACCGCGCCGCGGCTGTTTGGAAAGAACGTCGCGAACCCGATGGCGATGATCCTCGCTGCGGCGGCGCTTCTTTCGTACATCGACGATCGTCGTGCCGCCAATGCGTCACGCGCCATCTACGAATCTGCTCTGGAAGCCGTTGCCGAAGGAATTGCGACCGCGGACCTGGGTGGACAGTCGACGACGAGCGAATTTACCGATGCGGTGATCGAAGGCGTCAAGCGTAAGCTCGACGTGTGGTCGACGCTCTAGCCGGGGACTGTAAAGTTTCGCCAAAACCAGGACTCCCGACCCATGATTCCTTCGTCTATGGTTAAGCAGCCGTCAACCAGAGACCGATTTTATCAAAAGGATGATGCTTATGGCCTGGGGACGCCGTACCGAGCAAGCGATTGAGCGAAACAATCAGCGGCGTACATATCGGCAGTCGATCGAACTCCCGATCGCGGTCGAGGTCGCGGGACTGCCTGCACCGGTATATGGAACCCTAGTCAACATTTCGGAGACCGGTTGCCGGCTGCGCTCGCTCATTCTGATCGACCGCGACCGCGATGTCAGCTTCGAACTCAAGCGCCCCGGTCACCGGGCGCTTTTGCTTCGCGGCCGTATCGTCAGCCGGAGCACCCCGCCGTCCGGCGGCGGTTTCGAGTATGGCGTCACCTTTGCGCTCCCCAAGTCCGACCGCGAGATCCTTCTGCGGGAGATCCAGGAGATGCAGCGCCGCGAGGCCGCGGCGCGAGCCGAGGCGCGCACGGCAACGCCGGCGCCCCAAGCGGCGACCGGTAAGCAACGCCGCGGCAGCGTCCGCACGTTGGTCGGGTTCCCGGTCCGCTTCCGCCTCTCGGGTAAGGCAAATGTCGCGGCCGAAGCCAACGACGTTTCGATGGGCGGGCTGCGGCTGATCACGGAAGAGAAACTGGAGCTCGGCGTGATGGTCGAGCTGCGCTTCACGCTGCCGGGCCATATGCTCTGGGTTTATCCGCCGGCCGAGGAGCGCACCGAGATTACGCCCTTTGGCCCACGCCGGATTCGCATTCCCGACAACCGCCGTCCGTTCGAAGAGATGGTCGTGCGGGGCCGGGTCGTTTCGCGTTTCGCGCCGCAGCGCGGCCGCGAAGTCTACGGCGTGCAGTTTACCGACATCGACGGCTACCAACGCGAAGAGGTCGCGCGCTTTACGCACGCGGTTCAACTCGCCAAACTCCGGCTGGAATTAGACCGGGACAACTAAGGAGAGGCTACCCACCATGAGCTGGATTCCCAAGAAGCCGACCACCGCGAGCGCATTCGTTCCGAGCGCGACCGCCGCGGCGCCCGCCGCGTTGACGCTGGCCAAGCCGCGCTTGCAAGGCTTCTCTCTCGAGATGCCGGTGGTGATGAGCGTACGCCGTCTACCCGCTCCGGTTTATGGAACGCTCATGGAAGTCAACGCGAACGGCGCCCGGATTCGCTCGCTCGTACTGATGGAGCGCGGAACGGAAGTCGAGTTCGACCTCAGCCTTGCCGGCAATGCGCCGATCACCGTCAACGGCCGCGTGGAAGGACGGCGCAACGCCTCCTCGGGCGCGCGCTTCGAATATCTTCTCTCGTTCGAAACGATGGCCGAACCGCAGGTCGACGCGCTCGCGCGCGCAGTCGGCGACCTCGATCGCCGCGCCGCCGCCACGCGCTCGATTCAACGCTCGCTCGATGCGATTCCGACGACCGATCGCGAACGGCGCGGCAGCTATCGCGCGCTCACCGCATTCCCGGTTCACTTCCGGCGCGAAGGCGATGAGTGGAATGAAGGCAAGGTCGGCGACATCTCGGCAACCGGGATCCGTTTGACCTGTGCGGAGCTGATCGCAATCGGAACCGTGCTCGACATGCGATTGACCCTACCGGCCAGCGTGCTCGACGTGTACCCCGAGGAGACCGCGGTGCTCGATATCTCGCAAGGCGTTCCGCGCCGCGTCGGCGGTCGCGCCGACATGCGCCGCCCGTTCGAAGAGATGCGGCTACGCGGACGCGTGGTCACCCGGTTCCAACCGGTGCGCGAGCGCGAAGTCTACGGCGTCGCCTTCATCGAAATCGACGGCTATCAGCGCGAAGAGATCGCGCGCTTCACCCACGCGGTTCAACTCTCGAAGATCCGCAGCAAATAGGACGGTTCGGCCGGCCTTCGGCCGGTCGCACATCCTGTGCTCCGAACCTTCAGCCGCATCGTGCGGCGGACGATTCGGCCGCGTCGTGCGGCTTACCGTATCGAGATCAGCAGGACACCGGCGAGCGCCACCGCGACGCCGGTTTTTTGCGTCCCTGACAGGCGTTCGTCGAGCACGAAGCGCGCGAGGAACACGGTGCTCGCCGGATACAGCGAGGTGAGCACGGCGGCGATCGCAAGATAGCTGTGGAAGGTCGCCAGGACGTAGAGAACGTTGGCGCTCATATCGAGTGTCCCCGCCCCGAGAATTAGCGGCCAGTCGCCGCGCGTGGGTACGAAGCTCGTCCGCGTGATCAATCCCGCGGCGATCAACAACGCAATCGAGGCGATGCGCGCGCCGACCAAATTGTGCAAGCCTGCCGCCGGGTGCGTGTAGGAAAGCAGAATGAAGAAGGCGCCGAAGGCAAAGCCGGCCACGACCGCTTCACGCACGCCGGCGGTGACGATCTCGCGTTCGCCCGAATTTTCGGTCGAAAGCGAGATCAGCACGATCGCGACGAGCGCGAAGAGCAAGCCGAGAATCTGAGCAGGCGTCAGATGCTCGCCGCGAACGATCCCCACGACGAGCGGCAATATCGGTGCGATAACCGCCGTGACCGGTGAAACGACCCCCATCTTTCCGACTGAGAGCGCGTGATAGAGCAGCGCGATCCCGAGCGCTCCGAAGATGCCGGCCAGCACGCCGAAGAGATAATCGCTCGGCACGACGTGCGCCGGCGTGAACGGCAGCACGGCCAGCAGCAACACGAAACCGAACGCCTGCGAAATGACCACGACCGCGATCATCGGCGTGCGGCGGGTCGCAAGACCGCCCAAAAAATCCGCGGCGCCATAGGTGAACGCCGCGAGCAGGCTCAGCGCAATCCCGCCGATGGCTCGCTAGACCTCCATCACCACCGGGATGACGACCGGGCGGCGCTTCGTGCGCGCGTGGATCGCGCGGGTGAGCGTGCTGCGAATGTGTTCCTTCATCGTGTTGACGTCGCGGAGGGCATCGACGGAGACTTCCGCGATCGCGCTGCGCAACTCGGCGCGCAGTTGATCGAGAACCCCATCGGATTCGGGCAAGTAGAAGACGCCCTTCGAGATGAGATCCGGTTCGCCGATGACGTGCGCTTCCTCGGCGTCGATAGCAACGACCACAATCACGATGCCGTCGTTCGAAAGTGCTTTGCGATCGCGCAACACCGCTTCACCGACGTCGCCGATGCCCGACCCGTCGACCAACACGTTGCCGCCGTACGTCTTGCCGATCTTATCGCCGTATTCACGGGTGAACTCGAGCACGTCGCCGTCCTCGGAGACGAAGACATTACCGGCTTCGACACCGGTCTGCACCGCCAGCTTCCCGTGCTGCATGAGCATGCGGTATTCGCCATGCACCGGGATGAAGAATTCCGGCCGAACGAGATTGAGCATCAGCAAGAGCTCTTCTTGCGAGCCGTGTCCGGAGACGTGCGATCGCCCGTCGGTACCGTGAATCACGGTTGCGCCGAGCTTCGAGAGGTTGTTGATCGTCCGGTAGACGCTGCGCTCGTTTCCCGGAATCGGGGTCGCGCTTACCACGACCGTGTCGCCGGGGACGATACGAAAGCGTTTGTGATCGCGCACCGACATCCGCGCGAGCCCGCTCATCGGCTCGCCCTGCGAGCCGGTCGTCATCACCGCGATGCGCTCGGGCGGAAAATTATCGACGTCCTCGATTTTGATTGCCGTGTCGGGCGGGATCCGCAGGTAGCCCAGTTCGCTCGAGAAGTGCACGACGTTCTGCATCGAACGCCCGAGGAAGGCGATCTTGCGGTCGAAGCGCACGGCGTGGTCGACGGCCTGCTGGATACGCGGGACGTTCGATGCGAAGGACGCGATGACGATGCGGCCCTTCGCGCGCTGGAAGATCGCCGTGAACGCTTCGCCCACGATCCGCTCGGAGAGCGTGTGGCCGGGCCGCTCGGCGTTGGTCGAATCGGAAAGCATGCACAAGACGCCCTCCTCTCCGACGCGCGCGATGCGCGCAAAATCGGCGGGCCGGCCATCGATCGGCGTTTGATCGAACTTGAAATCTCCGGTGTGAAAGATCGTGCCGACCGGCGTACGCAGCGCGAGCGAGCACGCCCCGGAAACCGAATGATTGATGTGGATGAATTCGGTTTCGATCGAACCGTGCCGCACGCGCGCGCCGGGTTCGACGGTTACGAATTCGATCTCGCCGAATTTGTGCTCGCGCGACTTGGCCTTGATGAGGGCGATGGTGAGCGCCGTGCCGACGATCGGAACGTGCGGAAATTCCTTGATGAAGTAGGGCAGACCGCCGATGTGATCTTCGTGACCGTGCGTCACCAGCACGGCGCGCAGCTTGTGCGCGCGCTCGCGCACGTAGGTGAAGTCGCTGATCACGATGTCGACGCCGTACATCTCCTCGTCGGGGAACATCAATCCGCAATCGACCACCACCAAGTCGTCATTGGTCTCGATCACGGTCATGTTGCGGCCGATCTCGCCGCAGCCGCCGAGCGGAACGACCCGGGTGTAGGGCTCGCCGGGCGGGGCGGGCACGATCAACGTGTCAGGATTCAAACGGAGCCACTTTCCGCGCCGGGCCCGGCGCGTGATGGGAGTTCATGCTCAACCGTTACCTCGTGCGGGTCGTCCTGACCTCGCTCGCCTTAGCCGCCTCCCTTGCGGCGGCCGCACCGGCGCCGACGTTCACACCCGGCGCGTGCTCGGGCGTGCGAACGCAGCTTTATTCCGCGCGCGCACTGCGCCGTCTGCGCACGCTGCTCCAATTGCGCCTGCTCGAAGCGCGGCGCCGGCGGCTCGCCGCCGTGCAGGCCGCGATCGAACATCGGGCGACGATCGATCAGTTACTGGCGCTGCCCGACGACGCGGCGGTGGTCGAAGGCTCGGACGACCCGCGCCTGAAACATTTGCGCATCGCGAGCACTAGCAAGTGTTTGTAGCCGATTACGACGCTTCATTGAAAGAGGTGCCAGAATGGCTGTAGAGAGTCCACCACCCGCCAACGGTCTGAAGACCGCGTGGGACACGGTCGTTGCCCCCAAGGCGGCGTTCGAATCGATTCGCATCGCGCCCACTTGGGGCTGGGCCTTGTTGATTGCACTCGTCTTATTTGGGATCGGCTATTACCTCATGGTTCCCGCCAACCAGCACGCGCTTGCAACCGATTGGCCGAACATGGTCGCCCAAAATCCGATCATCGCCGGACTGAGCAGCGCCGAGCAGCAAGAACGCCTCCAGACCGTGCTCGCGATCAGCGCCTACGGCTGGATCTTCGCGATCATCTTCGTGCCGATCGGCATCTTGATCTCGGCGGTCGTCTACTTGATTTTCGATCGGATCGGACATGGCGAGGGGTCGTTCGGCAAATACTGGGCGGCCGCGTGCAACATCGCGGTGATCCCGGGCTTGGGTATCGTCGTAAACGCGCTCATCGTGCTCATTCGCGGCGCCGACAGCTTCGCCAAGCCGATCGACGTTCCGGCGGCGATGCCCTCGCTCATCATGCTCGCACCTCAAGCCGGGCCGAAGCTCGCCGTCATCTTGGCCTCGATATCTCCGTTTTCGCTGTGGGCGACCGGCCTAGGCATCGCGGCGATCTCGTTCGTCGGCCGCGTTCCACGCGTGCCGGCCTGGCTCGGCGGTATCGCGGCCTTCCTCGTGCCGGTGCTCATAGGCGCTGCATTTGCTCGCTAGTCTCCTCGCGATCGCGATGACGCTTCCCGGCGCGATCGCGTACGCGCTCAACCACAACCCGACGGTGGCGCAGCAGTACGCGTCGGTGACGGCGGCGCAGCATGCGCTTGCTCAAGCGCGCGCCAACGCATTTCCTACCGTCAACGGCGAACTGCAGAATTACGCGCAGAAGAACTCGAATTACGGCGGTATCTACGAGATCATCGGCCAGCAGCAACAAAGTGTGTTCAGTCAAAATACCGCGCAGATCGGAACGAACTACACCCTCGATACCGGCGGCCTCTCGTTCCTGCAACTCGCGTCGGCGCGGGCACAGGCCTCACAAGCCGAAGAGACCCTCGCGAATACCGAAGACCAAGTCGCCGCCAACGTGACGAACGCGTTCTACGCAGTCGTGCAGAAACAAGCGATCGTATCGGTTGACGCGTCCGACTTGAACTATCAAAACGTCCTCGTCGAAGCCGCGAAGGCCAAAGCGCAGGCGGGCGTCGCAGCCGGCGTCGACGTTCTCAAGGCCGAGGTCGGACAGGCGAAGAGCGCCTCGACGTTGATCGGCGCACGCGCCGACGTGGCGGATGCGACCGAAGACCTGGCGCAAACGATCGGCGCACCGCTCGATCAAACCTTCGCGTTTCCGCAAACGATCGCGCAGCCGAATCTTCCGGCGCAGCCGGTGAGCACACTCGAAAACATCGCGCTGAACGAGCGTCCCGACGTCAGGGCCGCCGACGACGCGGTCCTTGCCGCGCAGGACACGCGCAAGGGATGGAACCGCGAACTCTTTCCGCAGATCCAGATCGGCGCCGCATTCGGCAATCAATTCGCTCCGACGCTGGCGGGCGAAGTGATCGGAGTTACCAGCACCGGGGCACTGGTGACGCTCCCGCGCGGCGCGCCGGGATTCTGGACGCTCTCGGCGACCTCGACGTTTACGTTGCCGCTGGTCGATTACGGACAGCGCCACGCGGAACGCGTCAACGACGACGCACAGATAACCTCGGCGGAGCGTGCGCTCGACCAGGCGCGCACGCAGGTTGAAATCGACGTCCGCCAGAGCTATCGATCGGCGCAAACGGCGCTTGCCCAGCTGAGCTATGCGCGCGACGAGTCACGGCTCGGGACGGAGTCGGCCCGCATCGCCGAACTGCAATACCAGCACGGCCTCATCGCCCTCGCGGACGTCATTCAAACCCAGCAGCAATCGGTCACGGCGCAATACGACTTGGTCAGCGCCCGGGTCAATTACGTCGAGGCCATCGTCAAGCTGCGCGTCTCGCTCGGTACGTATACGGCGACGAGCGCGGTCGCCGACCTTTAGTGTGGAAGTAAGGATCGCATGAATCGTACGCGCAACACGTTGATCGTCGTCGGAGCAATCGCCGCAATCGTCGCTCTCGCCGTCTTTGCCGGACGGCACGGCCACGACTCGGCACTTCCGGTCAAACTGCAGAAGATCGCCTATTCGGCATTCACCATAACGCTCCCCGAAGAAGGTGTCGTCATGAACCCGACGACGGTAACGGTGCCGACGCTGGTCGCCGGGAACCTCGGTCAGATTTATGTGAAGGCGGGAAGCCGCGTCAGCGCGGGCGAGTTGCTCGCGACGATCGAAAATCCGACGCTCGACTATAATGCGGCAAGTTCGCAGGCCGACTACACCAACGCGGTTGCGAACGTCTCGACCGCCCGTATCGACGAGCAGAACGCCCGCGTGCAGTATCTCGCACAGGTCGATACCACCAAGAGCGCGCTCGATGAAGCGCGCCGCGTGTACGAGGCGGACGCAGCGCTTCTCGCGCAAAAGGCGATCGCGCGCAGCCAGGTCGACGCCGACAAGGCTAAACTCGACCAAGCACAAGTCGCCTACGACCAGGCGGTGCAACAACTGCGGCTCGGCGCCGTCTCGGGATACGGTATCGACAGCGTTCAAGCGGCGCAAGCAAATGCCGAGAAGAGCAAGATCATCAACGCCCAGAACCAACAGCAGGTTGCGTTCACCCGCATCGTCGCCCCGATGAACGGTATCGTACAGACGGTGGCGGCGCAAAGCAGCAACCCGCTGCGCACGATGCAACCCGGCGACGTGGTAACAGCCGGAGAAGGCCTCTTCACGATCGCCGCCGAGAACCGCTTCGTCGTCAAGGCACAGGTCGACGAGCAGGACATCATCAACGTACATCTCGGGCAGACCGCGAAGATCAGCGGGCAAGACTTCCCCGGTCACGTCATACTCGGTCACGTGGTACGGATCGATCCGGCTGCGCAGAAGTCGACCGATGCTTCGAGCACCTCGATGCAAGTTCTGACCACGATCTCCCTCGACCGCTCGCCTTCGTTTCTCAAAGACGGCATGAACGCCGACATCGACATCCTCACGACCGATATCCCGCACGCCATCGCCGTCCCGACCGAGGCGATCCAAAAGACGGGCAAGATGTCGTTCGTCTACCTCGTGAACGACGGCGTCGCAACGAAGCGTACGATTTCGACCGGTCGCGTCGGCAACGGCATGACCCAGGTGCTCTCCGGGCTGGCACCCGGCGACGTCATCGTCGCCGCCAAGGTACCCGCTCTGGCCGCAGGCGCACGCGTCACACCGATGCCCTCCCCTTCCAGCTCACCCTGAGCGTTCGTTCGATGACTCGTCTGGCGGAATACCTGTCGGAAGCGTGTGAATCGCTGTGGCGCAACAAGGCCCGCTCGATGTTGACCATGCTCGGGATGATCATCGGGAGCGCTTCGATCATCGCGGTATTCGGCGTCAGCAAGGCGGCGACGAGCGGCATTGCCGGGACGTTTACCTCGTTTGGAACGTTCCCGATCGTCGTGCAGGTCGACGATTCGCAAGATTTTCCCGCACGCGCACAATTCCGTTACGGCGACGCGGCCGCGATTCAAGCGGCGCTGGGCAATCAGGTGCACGACGTGCAGCCGTCGTGGCAGCGAACCTGGAGGGTGCTCTACGGGACGATCAACGGCTATTATACCGTCTCGACCACCGGATCGTATCAGGACGATTCGCTGCGCATGAGCGCCGGCCGCAAGATCGACGCAGAGGACGTTGCATCGGCCGCGCGTGTCGTCGCGATCTCCCAGAGCGTCGCCGGCAAGTTCTTTCCCGGAGGCGACGCCGTCGGGAATGAGCTGACGATGAACGGTGCGCGTTACACCGTGGTCGGCGTGTACGCGCCCATCGCCTCTCCCTGGATAACCTCGATCGCCGGCTCCGATTTTATCGTCATTCCCTATTCGACATTCCATCGCGCCGTAGACGAGCCGGCCGACGACCTCGAGATCTACCCCGTCAAAGGCGCGAACGCCGACTCGCTCCGAAGTCAGATCGTGCGCGTATTGCAACACATTCATGGACCGCAGGCCCAATACGTCGTCACCGACAGCGCGGCACAAATCGGCATCTTCGAGAACGTCCTCAATATCGCCGGCGTCGCCCTCGGGGCGATCGGCGCCGTGGCCCTTCTCGTCGCCGGCATCGGGATCATGAACATCATGCTCGTCACCGTCACCGAGCGCACCCGCGAGATCGGCATCCGCAAGGCGATCGGTGCAAGCCGCAGCGACATCATGACGCAGTTCCTCATGGAATCGCTGGTTCTCGCGCTGGCCGGCGGAATCAGTGGTATGTTGCTCGGCATCGGCGTGACCGCGCTGGGGGCGCAGGCGCTCAGTCGCGAGTTGGGCGCGCTCGTCGTTCCGTACGTCCTCGTGGTTTCGATCGCCCTGAGCTTCTCCGGCGCGACCGGCATGATCTTTGGCCTCTATCCGGCGTATCGCGCGGCCACGCTCGATCCGATCGAGGCACTTCGCTCGTGATGTATTTCGATGAGGCGATTCGCGTGCTGCTCGCGAATAAAGCGCGAACGTTCCTCACGATCATCGGGCTGATCATCGGTGTGTTCGCCGTCATTTCGATCGAAGTGCTGGGCCACAGCATGGCGGGATCGATCGACGAATCCCTCGGCGCATTGGCCGACAATAGCTTCATCATCTTTCCTGGCTCGTTCCAGCGCGACTTCACAAAGGCGGCGCTGCGGCTCTCGGACTTGAGCGCGATCGTGGCCGAGGTCCCCAACATTACCGCGGCCGTACCCGTGGGCGGAACTCGCGTCCTGATGCGGCACGATCACAACCTCGGGAACCTCATCCTGTTCAGTGACTCGAGCGATCCGTTCGCGCGGCAGCCGCTCGCCTACGGCCGCAATTTGAGCCCCGACGAGATCTCGAATGACGCCGATGTCTGCGTCATCAACTGGAAGACCTATCAGCGCCTCTTCCCCGAGGGCGGCGATCCCACCGGAGAGAGCCTTTACGCGGGACCGTATCGCTACGTGATCGTCGGCGTGCTCGCGCAGCCTCGTCAAGGCGCGATCAACGCAACGTTCGGCGGCGACGTCGCGATCCCGTACACGACGTATCTGCGCAAGTACGTGCACGGAAACCGAATCTTCGCCGCGCGCTTCACGGTCGCGAACAGCGACACGATGAGCGCGACGGAAGTCGCGGTGATCGACAAGATCCGCGCGTTGCGTCAGGTTGGCGGAAACGTTCGCTATCAAACCTTCGACAAGGCGCAGTTCACGCAGCGCGTCAACGGGATATTCGGCGGCATCACCTTGGTGGTCGCGCTGATCGGAGCCGTTTCGCTGCTCGTCGCCGGCATCGGCGTAATGAACATCATGCTCGTTTCCATCGCCGAGCGAACGCGAGAGATCGGGACGCGAAAGGCGATCGGAGCGCGCCGAGGCCAGATCTTGTGGCAATTCCTGATCGAGGCAGCCCTGATGAGCAGTCTCGGATGCTTCATCGGAATGGCCGCCGGCCTCATCGTCGGCGGCACGATCAACCAACTCTATATCGTAAAGCTCACCGGATACACCGCGTCGCCGCCGTACGTTCAAGCCCTCTTGATCACACTGAGTTTCGCCGCGGTCGTGACGTTCGCATTCGGGCTGTACCCGGCGTACCGTGCCGCGTCGCTCGATCCGATCGAGGCACTTCGGTATGAGTGAGGGGATGCCGCTCGCCATCGAGCTGCAGCGTATCACGAAAACCTACGAGATGGGTTCGCTCGAAGTACAAGCGCTGCGCGGCATCGATCTGCGCGTTCAGCGCGGCGAATACGTCGCGATCATGGGTCCGTCGGGCTCCGGAAAGTCGACGCTGATGAATCTGGTCGGCTGTCTCGACCGTCCGAGCAGCGGCACGTATCATCTGGACGGAGAGGACGTTTCGCACCTCGACGATAACGCGCTGGCGGCGATCCGCTTGCGCAAACTCGGGTTCGTGTTTCAAGGGTTCAACCTTCTGGCGCGAACCGACGCGCTCAAAAACGTCGGCCTCCCGCTCTTTTATGCGGGGGTGGGGGCGCGCGAGCGCGCGCGGCGCGCGATGACGACGCTCGAGGAGGTTGGACTGGCGGACCGCGCGCACCACAAACCCAGCGAACTCTCAGGCGGCCAGCAGCAGCGCGTCGCGATCGCCCGTGCGCTGGTCAACAACCCGGCGGTCCTTTTAGCCGACGAGCCGACGGGGAACCTTGACACCAAGACCAGTGCCGGCCTGATGGCCCTTTTCGACCAGTTACACCAAGGCGGGCGGACGATCATCATGGTGACGCACGATGAGAACGTGGCCCGTAACGCACGCCGGATCGTGCGGCTGCTCGACGGACTGGTCGTCGCCGACGAGAGCACGGCAAGCCCTCGCTCTTTTACCGGCAAGTGAGGAACGCCATGCAACCTCATCACCGTTATTCCGGTAGAGGATACCCTCAAAGAAACAAACGCACTAAAGTTTAGGAGAATGGTGAAAAATCGGTTTTTGCCCACGGTCATCGTCGGTTTGGTGGGCGCAATCATCGGCAGCTTCGTGATGATGCTCTACGCGAGCACGCACTTCCCCGACATCGCCGGGCCGAATCATACGCCGCCGGCCGTCGCTGCTGCTCCGCTGACCGGCGTGAGCGATCAAGACCGGATCGTGAGCGCGGTCAAGCGCACCAAGGCTTCGGTGGTTGCAATCACCGAGCAGGTCAACGGTCAGGAGGTCGTCCCGATCGACCCGCTGATTCAGCAGTTCTTCGGGCAGCAAGGACCGGGCGTCGTCCAACACTATAAGGGCCAGGCCTCCGGCTCGGGCTTCGTGTACGACGACCGCGGCGACATCGTCACCAATGCGCACGTCGTGAACCCGCCGAGCAATGCAAAGCTTTCGAACCTGACCGTGATCTTTGCCAACGGCGACCATGTGCCGGCGCACGTCGTGGCGATGAATATCGGGGCCGATCTGGCGATCATCCGGGTAGACAACTACCGCAAGCTGCCGCCCCCGCTCCACCTGGCCGATTCGGACAAACTCGAGCAGGGCCAGTGGGCGATCGCGATCGGCGAACCGTACGAACTGCAGCAGACGGTAACGCTGGGCGTGGTGTCCGCCTTCAACCGCAAAGAGGAGGTCCAGGCCGAGGGCGGCGGAGCCGGCTACTTCGACTTCACCGGCCTGCTCCAGACCTCGGCGCCGATCAACCCCGGCAACTCGGGTGGCCCGCTCATCGACATGGACGGCAGCGTGATCGGCGTGAACCAGCTCACCGACGAGGCTGCACAGGGCATCGGGTTCGCGATTCCCTCCAATACGGTGAAGAGGGTCATCCCGCAGCTTCTGAGCAACCCGGGCGTCCACCAAGGGACCGATACCGGTTTTGCCGGGTTCGCCCCGGCCGATCTGACGCCGGGATTGCGCAACCAGATCGGCTACAACGGCCGGGGCGGCCTGGCGGTAGTCGAAGTCGAGCCCGGCACGCCCGCCGATAAGGCCGGACTCGAACCGGGCGACGTGATCCTCCAGGCCGACGGCAAGGCGTTCAACACTGCCGCCGCGCTGCGCAAGTACATCGGCAGCAAGAAGCCGGGCGACGTGTTGCGGCTGGACGTCTGGTCCCAGGGGGTAAAAAAGTTCGTCGCGATCACGCTCGAGGAACGCCCGGCCGAGCAACCCGGCCAGCCCCAGCAGCAGCCCTGACTTGCTGCTACAAGCCCTGGAGGCCGGTCCTGCAACCGGCCTCCTTTGGTGCGGGTTGGAAGCTATAGACCCGGCCATCGTGTATGATGGTCGGGAGTAACTACTGCACCAGCCCGTAAGCGGCAAGGCAGATCTTCGCCCTCGTTCGCATCGCCGGATCCTCGCGACCGCTGCACTCACCTCGGTGTACGGGCGCCTCGGCTAAGGTTGCGACGAGCGACTGCAAGAGAAGCTGGTCCGGGGCTTAGGCAGATCATACTGAGAGGTAAGAACATTTATGGCTAAAGTGGTCGGTATCGACCTCGGAACGACCAATTCGGTCGTTGCCGTGATGGAGGGCTCATCGCCCGTCGTCATTCCGAACTCCGAAGGGTCGCGTACGACCCCGTCGGTCGTCGCATTCACGAAGACCGGCGAACGCCTCGTGGGCCAACTGGCGAAGCGTCAAGCGATCACCAATCCCGATCGCACGATCTCTTCGATCAAGCGGCACATGGGCGAAAGCGATTATCACGTCAAGATCGACGGCAAGGACTACACGCCGCAAGAGATCAGCGCGATGATCTTACAAAAGCTCGTCAACGACGCGAGCAACTATTTGGGCGAACGTGTCACCAAAGCGGTGATCACCGTGCCTGCGTATTTCAACGACGCACAGCGACAGGCGACCAAGGACGCCGGCAAGATCGCGGGACTCGACGTCCTGCGGATCATTAACGAGCCGACGGCTGCGGCGCTCGCTTACGGACTCGACAAGAAGGGCAACGAGACGATCCTCGTCTGGGACCTCGGCGGCGGCACGTACGACGTGTCGATCCTCGAAGTCGGCGACGGCGTCTTCGAAGTCAAGTCGACCAACGGCGACACGCATTTGGGCGGCGACGACTACGATCATCGTGTCGTCGAATGGCTCGTCTCCGAATTTCGTAAGGAGCAAGGCATCGACCTGAGCAAGGACAAGCAGGCGATGCAGCGTCTGACGGAAGCCGCTGAAAAGGCGAAGATCGAGCTTTCCTCGGTCGTGCAAACGTCGATCAATCTGCCGTTCATCACGGCCGATCAAGAGGGCCCCAAGCATCTCGACATCACGCTCACCCGCGCGAAGTTCGAGGAGCTCACCGCCGACTTGACCGATCGCTGCATCGCACCGTTCAAGAACGCGCTTGCCGACGCGAAGATCGACATCTCGCAGATCGATGAAGTGGTGATGGTCGGCGGTTCGACCCGCATGCCCGTCATCCAGGAACTGGTCAAGAAGCTCACCGGTAAGGAACCGAACCTCACCGTCAACCCCGACGAAGTCGTGGCGGTCGGTGCGGCGATTCAAGCCGGCGTGCTCGCCGGTGAAGTGCGCGACGTCGTTCTGCTGGACGTGACGCCGCTCTCACTCGGTCTGGAAACGCTCGGTGGCGTGATGACCACGCTGATCGAACGCAACACGACGATCCCGACGAAGAAGTCGCAGATCTTCACCACCGCGGAAGACGGTCAGACCTCGGTCGACATCCACGTGCTGCAGGGCGAACGCCCGATGGCCGGGGACAACAAGACCTTGGGACGCTTCCGCCTCGAAGGCATTCCGCCGGCTCCGCGCGGCGTGCCGCAGATCGAAGTGACCTTCAACATCGACGCGAACGGCATCGTCAACGTCGGCGCCAAAGATCTGGGCACCGGTAAGGAGCAGCAGATCACGATTACCGCGTCGACCAACCTCAGCAAAGAGGAGGTCGAGCGGATGGTCAAAGACGCCGAACTGCAAGCCGCGGCCGATAAAGCCAAACGCGAAGAGGCCGAAGTGCGCAACCAAGCTTCGAGCCTGATCTACTCGACCGAGAAATCGCTCAAAGAAGTGGGCGACAAACTCGACGTGGGTGCGCGCGGTGAGGTCGAGGCGGCGCTCGAAGAGCTCAAGCGCATCAGCGAGAACGGCACGATCGCCGAGATCAAACCGGCGATCGACAAACTGCAGCAAGCCAGCTACAAGATGGCGGAACTGCTGTACAAGGCCGCCTCGCCGAACGGCGAAGCCGCGGGCGCGGCGCAAGACGGCGCGGCCTCCGGCGCGGGCGCGCAGACCAACGGCTCTGCGCAACCGGACGATGTGATCGACGCCGAGTTCAAAGAAGCGAAATAGCAGCGTAGAGGGGTGAATTGCTTCGTCGAGGATTGGTGCAGCCTAGCGTACTAGCGCTGCACCATCCTCTCCTCGCACTTCATCCCCTCTACTTGCCATTTCACGAAAATATTTATGATGAACGATAACGAATTATTTACCGAAGCGGGCGAGGCGATGCTCGACGGGCCGGCGACGTCGAACGGCGACCTGCGCGCCCAACTCGATGCGGCCAACGCCAGGGCCGACGAGAATTATCAGAAGTTTCTGCTGGCGATGGCCGATTTCGAGAACTACAAGAAACGCATGCAGCGCGACATCGAATCGATCGTCACGTCGCATCGGCGCAAGTTGCTCGAGCGCTTTCTGCCGGTGATGGATAACCTCGAGCGCGCGCTCGCGTTCGACACGAGCGGCGGCGACAAGCTGCGCGGCGGAATCGAACAGACGCTGCGCGGATTCGAATCGATTCTGGCCGGCGAAGGCGTCAAAGCGATCGACGTAAAGAACAAACCGTTCGATCCGCGCATCGCCGAGGCGATCGGCACGCTGCCTGCGCCGCCCGGCGTCGACGACGACACGGTCTTGGAAGTTGCGGAAAAGGGCTACACGATCGGCGATGAACTGCTGCGCCCGGCCAAGGTGCTCGTCGCCAAAAAATACGGATGAACTACAAAGACTATTACGCGGTCCTTGGCGTTCCGAAGGGCGCGGCCGAGAAAGACATCAAGTCGGCCTATCGCAAGCTGGCACGCAAATGGCATCCCGATGCGAATCCGGACAACGCCAAGGCGGCCGAAGAAAAGTTCAAGGAGATTTCCGAGGCGTACGAGGTTCTGGGCGATCCCGAGAAGCGAAAGAAATACGACGCCTTGGGATCGGATTGGCAGCGCGCGGCGCAGCAGGCCGAGCAGCAGCGCCAATACCGGACCCGATACGGCGAGCAAGATTTCTCGTTCGATTTCGGCAACGCCGGAACCGGCGCGGGCGCCGGACCGAGCGGCTTCTCCGATTTCTTCGATATGTTCTTCTCCGGCATCGGTCGCCGCCAGAGCACGACACAGCATCACGCCAGTTTCTCGCAGCGCGGGCAAGATCTCGAGACGACGATCGAACTCGGGCTGCGCGACGTGTACGACGGCGGCAAGAAAGCGGTCGCGCTGCAGGTCGAAGATCTCTGCCCGAGTTGCCACGGCACGGGGACGCTCAACGGACGGCTGTGTCCGCAGTGCAGCGGCACGGGGCGCGTGCTGGTCACGAAAAAATTCGAGGTCTCCATTCCCAAAGGGATCGGCGACGGCCAGCGCATCCGGCTCGCGGGACAAGGCGGCGTCGGACTCAACGGCGGCCCCAACGGCGATCTGTACCTGATCGTCAAGCTGCTCGACGACTCGACCTACAGGCGCAAAGGCGACGATCTTTACGTCGATCTTCCGGTCAGCATTTACGACCTGGTGCTCGGCGGTGAGGTCAAGGTGCCGACGATGGCCGGCCAAGTCGCGATGACGATTCCCGAAGGCACGCAGAACAATCGCTTGCTCCGCCTGGCCGGCAAAGGGATGCCGAAGGTGAAGGGCAGCGGCGCGGGCGATCAGTTCGTCCGCCTCATCGGGCAGCTTCCTCAGAGTCTCTCCGATAAAGAGAAGAAACTCTTCAAGGAGTTGGCCGGTTTGCGCAATGGAAAGAAGAGTTCGTAGCTCGAGAGAGGATCTGCCGTGATTACAGACATTGCGTTCACTGCTTACCCGTCGAACAACGTGAAATCGACGCGCGAGTGGTACGAGAAGATGCTCGGGCTCAGGTTCGCCAGCGGTTTCAAAGAAGACGGCATCGAACAATACAACGAGGCCAACGTCGGACCGGCGTGTTTTGCGCTTATGAAGTCACAATGGCTTGCTCGCGAGCCGGGCACCGGCGTCGGCGTTACTTTCGAAGTCGACGACATCGAGACCACCGCCAACGCGCTACGCAATGCCGGTGTTGCGGTCGAAGATATTTACACTACCCCCGTGTGCAAAGTTACCTCGTTCGAAGACCCCGAAGGCAACAAGGTCACGTTGCATCAGAGAACAAGATAGGCGAGGTCCCGATACCCAGCTTGGCACACGAGATAACATTGGTTAGGGCCGCCCACGGGGAATCTCGGCCCGCCGACGATGTTTATGCGGCCCATAATTTGGGGGCCCCACGAAGTGGGGGGCGCGTAGCCTGGGGCGGAGCGCCTTAGGATGTTCGCCGGCCACGGGTTGATGTGGTCCAACGTTTACTCGTCCGATAAGCCGCAGATTCGGCGCCGCGTCGAGTGGCGGCGTATCCTCGCGCTCTTCAGGCCGTACTGGAAAGAACAGTCGCTCGTCCTCGCCTTTATCGTGGTGACGTCGAGCCTGGGCCTTGTTCCGATTTACTTGACCGCGCAACTGATCGACGTGGCGCTCCCCAAGCATAGCTTTCGCGACCTGGTCATCTTTCTCGCGATATCGCTCGTTGCAACGCTGGTCTCGATGGCTCTGAACGTTGCGCAAGGGTATCTCAACTCGCTCGTCGGCGAAGGCATCATGCGCGATATTCGCACAAGCCTCGTCGCGCATCTCCACAAGATGCCGCTCTCGTTCTTCACCGGCACCAAGACCGGCGAAATCATGAACCGCGTCTCGAACGACGTCGACAACATCGACAACGTCGTTACGGGAACGATTACGACGATCATCACGAACGTGGTGATGATACTCTCGACGGTCGTCGCGATGTTTATATGGGATTGGCGAATGTCTTTGATTTCGCTCGCCGTCGTCCCCTTCATGATTTACCAATTGGGCCCGGTCGGGCGGCGCATGTACGGATTGCGGAAGCAGACTCGCGAGAAGCGCGACCAAATCGAATCGATTACGCAAGAGACCCTCTCGATCTCGGGAATAACGCTGATCAAATCCTTCACGCGCGAACGCTATGAGAAGTCGCGCTTCTACGCGATCGGCACCGCGCTCATGCACATCGAAATCCAGCTCGCCACCGTCGGCCGCTGGTTCCTCGCGACGCTGCAGGCGATGGCGACGATCGGCCCGCTGATCATCTGGCTCTTCGGCGGCTGGCTTGCCGTGAAAGGGGAGCTCCAGGTCGGCGTCATCGTCGCGTTCGTCGGGTTCGTGGGCGGCCGCCTGTACGGCTCGGGGGCCGCGCTCGTCGGCATACAGGTGCAGATCGTCAGCGCGCTCGCCGTCTTCGAGCGCATCTTCGACTATTTGGACATGAAGACCGAAGAATACGATCCGCCCGATGCGGTCGCGTTAACCGACATTCGGGGCGACGTGCGCTTCGATCGCGTGACCTTCGGTTACGATCCCGATCACTCGGTCCTGCACAATATCTCGTTCGAAATCAAGCCGGGCCAAGTCGCGGCGTTCGTCGGCCCGTCGGGCGCCGGAAAATCGACGATCACCCAGCTCGTGCCGCGATTCTACGACCCGCAGGACGGCCGCGTTCTCATCGACGAGCACGACGTGCGGAACCTGACGCTCGAATCTTTGCGCTCCGCCATCGGCGTCGTGACGCAGGAGACCTATCTCTTCCACGACACGATCGCGGCGAATCTGCGCTACGCCAAACCCGAGGCAACCGACGACGAACTGATCGCCGCCGCGCGCAGCGCAAACATCCATGACTTCATCGCAACGCTGCCCAAGGGCTACGAGACCGTCGTCGGCGAACGCGGGCACAAACTTTCCGGCGGCGAGCGTCAACGGCTCGCGATCGCCCGCGTGCTGCTCAAGGACCCGTGTATTCTCATTCTGGATGAAGCGACCAGCGCGCTCGACTCCCATAACGAGGCGGCAATCCAGGGAGCGCTCGACGTGGTGATGCGCGGACGAACCAGCCTGGTCATCGCGCATCGCCTCTCGACGATCGTCAACGCCGACGTGATCTTCGTCGTCGAGCACGGCCGTGTCGTCGAGAGCGGCTCACACGCCGTCCTGCTCGCCCGCAACGGGCCCTACGCGCGTCTCTATCGGACCCAGTTCCGGGATACAGCCATCGCAACGTAAAATAGAGCGGGCGTGCTCAGCGTTCGCAACCTTACCAAACGCTACGACAATCAGCTTGCCGTCGCCGATCTCACGTTCGAACTCGCGCCGGGTGAGATCATCAGCGTGCTCGGTCCCAACGGCGCCGGCAAGACCACGACCTTCCTCATGCTCTGCGGGCTCGTGCGCCCCACCGCCGGGACGATCCTCTGGAACGGCAGCGCGATCGGAGCGCAGCGCGGCCGCACGATCGCGCTGATTCCCGAAACGCCCGAGGTCTACGGTGCGCTCACCGTTTGGGAGCACGTCGTTTTCGTAGCGCGCAGTTGCAACGTGCCGGGAGGTTGGGAAACGCGCGCGGAGGAGTTGCTCGAGCGTTTTCACCTGAGCGATCAGCGCGATACGGTGGGTGCGCGCCTCTCCAAGGGCATGCAACAAAAAACACTCATCGTCGCGACGTTGATTGCCGATCCGCCGGTGTTGCTCTTCGACGAGCCGATGATCGGGTTGGATCCGGCCGGCCAGCGCGAACTGCGGGAAGTGATCGCGGATCTGGCTCGCGGCGGTAAAACCGTCGCCGTCAGCACCCACATGCTCGACGCGGCGCGCGCGATGAGTGAGCGTACGCTGATTTTGAAAGCGGGCTCGAAAATTTTCGACGGATCGCTCGCCGGGCTCGCCGGCGAGGGCGAAGACCTCGAAAGCGCTTTCCTGCGGATCACCGCGTGAATTCGCTCGGCGCGCTCTGGTATCTCGATTCGAGGCGCGCGCTGAACTTGGCGCGCACGATCGTGCGCACACCCATACGCCTGATCACATGGGTCTTCTTCGGGCTTTGGCTGGGCTTCACGTTGTGGCGGCGCACGAAGACGATGAGCGGCGGCGCACTTCCCGATTTGGGCGAGCCGTTTGCAACCGGTTTCGCCGGCGCGATCCTCGTATTCGCCGGCGTCTTGTGCGCGATGGCCGTGCGCACCGGTCGAGTCCGCGGCTTCGTCGAACCGGCCGACGCGCTATTTCTGGTTCGTTCGCAGATCCCGGAACGGCTGGTCGCAACGTGGATCTACGGCCGCTCGTTCATCTTGACGTTCGGCCTGAGCGTCTTTTTCTTGGCGTTCATGGTCGCATTCTACGCTCGCAGCCACGTAGCGGGCGCCATCCTGGGCATCGCAGGCGTCCTCTTGTCCATCGAGATGCTGCGCATCCCGTTGTCCTGTCTCGCGCGACGCGCTCCGTGGCTCGCGATCGTCTGCTACGCAATCGCCGCCGCGGGCTTTTTGATTATCCTAGCCGATGTGGCGCCGCTGCTTTCCCCGAGCTTCGCACCACTTCAAATCCGCGTCGTTGCGTTCGGCCTCGGCAGCATGCTGTTAGCGCTCTGGCACGGCGCACCGGCGATCGTCCTCGGCGTGTATCTCTTCGCGCTCGCGGCGCTGGCGATCGGCTGCGCGTTGGCAGTCGACATCTACCCGGATCTCTATACGTCGGGCGTGTTTGCCGCTCGCGTGCGCTCGCGCATGCGGCGCGGAATCCCGGAGATCGGCACCGCGTACGCGGGCAAGCCGGCGAGGTCGGGAACGACGCGCCTGAGCGGCCCATGGGTCGAGATCTGGAAGCAGCTCATCTTCTTTCGGCGCGGCCGTGGCCCGACGTTCACCGCGATATTGTTCGGCCTGGGGATCGTGTGCGGTCTGGTCGCGGGCATCGCCGGCTGGAGCAATCCGGCGAATTGCGTCGTTCTCTTTTCAACGGTGATGCTGATCGTCGCCGTGTTTCTCTCCACCTGGAGCATCTCGCTGGGTTCGGACCTCTCGAAGCCCATCTGGTGGATGGGTAGCGGCAGCACGTTTTCCAAACTTGCGGCATGGACGATCGGAAGCACGATACCGGCGATCGTTCCACTCGTGTTGGCAGCGCTCATCGGCGGCGCAATCGGGAACCGGGCCGCGCTGCTTCCGATGGCGGTGGCTGCCTGTGTGATCCCGCTGGTGATGCGCGGAATCGGAGCGCTCACCTACAGCTTCTTGCCGAACAAAGGCGATCAGCGAGGCATCGTCGCCATCTTGCGAATGGTGATCGTGTATGCGGTCGCCATCCCGGCTGGTGTCATCGGCATCGCTGTTGGAATCGTGGTTCGCTCGGCAACGGTCGGCGGCGTGACAGCGATCCTCGTATGCGGCCTCGAAGGCGCGCTCGCGCTTGCGATCGGGGCGTGGCGCATCGGCGGGCGAGGCGTCGAATTCGCGCTCGCCGAGTCGACGTAACGTACACGTAATTTATGTGTAGAGCGGTTCGATCGCGCCCATCTTTCCGGAGCGAAAGTCCGCGAACGCCTGCTGCAACTCCTCGGGCGCGTTCATGACGAAGGGACCGTAGCGCACCATGGGCTCTTCGATCGGTTTTCCGGTCAGCATCAGAAACTCGAGCGGCTCCCGGCCCGGGTTTTCGACGGCAATCTGCTCGCCGCCGCGGTCGAAGACGATCGCCGCACGCGCCGGATGGACGCGTTCGCCGCCGAATCGCGCCTCGCCCGACATCAGATACGCGATCGCGGTGTAGCCGTCTTCGACCTGATGCTCGATGCGCGCTCCCGGCTCGAGGCGATAGTGAACGAAGCCGATCGGAATGCGCGTTTGCGCGGCGCCCGCGACACCTTGCGCCTCGCCGGCGATCACCCGCGCCCACGCACGTCCGTCGTCACTGCGCCAAAGCGGAATCTGCGCGCTGCGCACGTCTTGGTAGCGCGGCCGCACGAACTTGTCGGACTTGGGCAAATTGATCCAGATCTGGAAGCCGTGCTGGCATCCGCCTTCACGCATCATCCGGTTCGAGGGCATCTCGGAGTGCACGACGCCGGCACCCGCCGTCATCCACTGAACGTCGCCGGGGTGGAGTTCGCCGCGGTGTCCGCCCGAATCGGCATGCGCGGACTCGCCCTCGATCATGTAGGTTACGGTCTCGAAACCACGATGCGGATGATCGGGCGCGCCGATCGCTTCGCCGGGTGCATACTGCACCGGGCCAAGCTCGTCGATCAGCAAGAACGGATCGACCTGCATCACCCCTTCCACCGGAAAGGGCCGATGGACCAAGAAGCCGCCGCCCTCGTGGAAGTCCTGGGCCGGCAGCACCAGAGAAATCTTACGCTGTGTCATACCTCTCATAACCCGCCGCCGGTTGCGGCGGGTTCTTAGGCGACTGCGGCCGGCACCTTCATCTCGTGCGGCGGATGCGGCACGTGCAATTTGGCGCCCGTCGCGGCTTGCACGTCGTCGACGGTCAAGCCCGGCGCAACCTCACGCAAGACCAAGCCTTGCGGCTCGACGTCGATCGACGCCATGTCGGTGATGATCTTCTGCACCACGCCCTTGCCGGTAAGCGGGAGGTCGCAGCGCTCCACGATCTTGTGCGCATTGCCCTTGGCGACGTGTTCCATCATGACGATGACACGCTTGGCTCCATGGACGAGATCCATCGCGCCGCCCATCCCTTTGACCAGTTTGCCCGGAATCATCCAGTTCGCCAGATCGCCATGCTCGGAGACCTGCATCGCGCCGAGGACGGCGAGATCGATGTGACCGCCGCGAATCATCCCGAACGAGAGCGCGGAGTCGAAGAACGACGCGCCGGGCAGTACGGTGACGGTCTCTTTGCCGGCGTTGATCAAGTCGGGGTCTTCCTCGCCTTCGTAGGGATAGGGCCCCATGCCCAGGATGCCGTTCTCGCTTTGCAGCGTGACCGTCACGCCGGGCGGCACGTAGTTGGGAATGAGCGTCGGCAAACCGATGCCGAGGTTGACGTATTGGCCGTCGCCCAGTTCGAGCGCAACGCGCGCGGCTAGTTGAGTTCTAGTTAGAGGCATGGTGGTGAATCCTTCGACAAGCTCAGGATGACAGGTTTCACGATAGCTTTTTGCGTGTCGTCACGCGTTCGATACGTTTTCCACCGGGACCGACTTTGACGATTCGCTGCACGAAGATACCCGGCAAGTGCACCGCTTCCGGATCGATCTCGCCCGGCTGAACCAGCTCCTCGGTTTCAACGATCGTGATCTTTCCGGCCATCGCGCAGAGCGGATTGAAGTTGCGCGTCGCTTTGTGAAAAATCACGTTGCCGGCCGTGTCGGCGATCGACGCACGCACCAGCGCAAAATCGCAAACGATGCCGAGCTCGAGCACGTAGTCGCGCTCGCCGAAGCGGCGCGTCTCCTTCTTCGGCGACGGCAGCGCCACCGAGCCGTCGGCATTGTACTTCCACGGCAGTCCGCCGTCGGCGACCGGCGTGCCCACGCCCGCCGGCGTGTAAAACGCCGGGATGCCGCACCCGCCCGCGCGCAGGCGCTCGGCCAGCGTGCCCTGCGGAACGAGTTCCACCTCGAGCTCGCCGCTCAAAAACTGGCGTTCGAACTCCTTATTCTCGCCGACGTACGAGCCGGTCGTGCGGCGAATGCGCTTGCGATCGAGCAGTACGCCAAGGCCCCAGCCGTCGACACCGCAGTTGTTCGAAACCGTTACGAGGTTGCTCGCGCCTTGCTCCAACAGCGCTTGAATCAGGTTGTGCGGAATGCCGTTCAAGCCGAAGCCGCCGACGGCAAGCGAGGCACCGCTTCGAATGTCCGCGACCGCCTCCGCGCAGCTCTGGAACACTTTGTTCATGACGGGCTATTGCGCCGAGGGACGGAACGGCTCCCTCCCGCGTGGAAACCTGCTCCATGAGCATTGCACCCCCTCGCACCACCGCCTCCGATGAAGAGGCCATGATCGAAGAGGCCATGATCGTCGCCATGGTGCGCGAACTGGTTGCGGAAAAAGTCGCTCCGCGCGCCGCTGAGATCGACGAGAGCGGCGAATTCCCAACCGACATCAAAGAACTCTTCGCGCAGAACGACCTGCTCGGCATTCCGATTCCGGCTGAATACGGCGGACTCGGCGGCACGTTTTTGACCTACGTCAAAGTCGTCGAAGAGATCGCCAAAGCATGTGCCTCGAGTTCGCTGATCGTCGCCGTTCAGGAGCTGGGGATGCTGCCGATTTTGATCGGGGGCAGCGAAGAGCAAAAGCAGCGTTTCCTTCCCGACATCGCTTCGGGCAAGAAGATCGCCGCGTACGCGCTCACCGAGGTTTCGAGCGGCTCGGACGCACTCGGTTCGATGCGCACGCGCGCGGAACGCAAGGGCGATAGCTATCTGCTCAACGGCCAAAAGATTTGGATTACCAACGGCAGCGTTGCCGACGTCGTCTGCGTTTTCGCGGTGACCGATCCGCAAGCGGGATCGCGCGGCGTTTCCGCGTTCGTCGTCGAAAAGGGCACGAAGGGTTTTAGCGTCGGGAAGAAAGAGAAAAAGATGGGTATCCGCGGTTCGCCGACCGTGGAACTCGTCTTCGCCGATTGCGAAGTACCGGCCGCGAATCGTTTGGGCGAAGAAGGCGAAGGCTTCAAGATCGCGATGAAGGTGCTCGACAAATCGCGGCCCGGCATCGCGGCGCAAGCGCTCGGCATTGCGGCCGGCGCGCTCGACTACGCGACGAATTATGCCAAAGAGCGGATCGCTTTCGGCAAACCGATCGGGCAGCATCAGGGCGTCGGCTTCATGCTCGCCGACATGAAGACCGAGGTCGAGGCCGCGCGCCTGCTGCTCTACGAAGCGGCGCGCAAGTGCGACGAAGGCGCGTCCGACGTTTCGCTCTGGGCCTCGATGGCCAAGCTGAAATGCGGCGACGTCGCGATGTCGGTCACGACCGACGCGGTGCAGGTTCTGGGCGGCTTCGGGTACTCGGCCGAGTACCCCGTCGAGCGTATGATGCGCGATGCCAAGATCACGCAAATTTACGAGGGGACGCAGCAGATCCAGCGCCTGGTGATCTCCCGCGCCATGGTCGGCAAAGGAAAGTAGCAGCCAAGCGGCCGAACTTCTTCGGCCGCTGTTGCGTTTTAGGACGTGACGGAGACTCGGTGCGGCGTTCGGACGCCGCAAGACGCTCCCGTAATTTGCTACGGAAGGAGGTTTCCCATGAAGAAGACCCTCGCAGCGCTGCTGGCGGCCGCATTCCTCATGACGGTGCCGGCCCTGGCTGCGCCGTCGCCCAAGCCCAGCCATCGACCGGGCCACTCGAATAGCTCGTCGTCGCATTCGATGAAGTCGAATTCGATGCACTCGATGAAGTCGACGCATCCGACCCCGAAACCGACCAAGAAACCGTAACCCCGTTCTCATCCATCCCTATAGCGGCGCAGTCGTACGACTGCGCCGTCATTTTTTGGTAGCCTAGAGGCGATGGCCGACCCTCTGAAGCCCGAGTTCACCGCCCAGAATCCGATCGTCGAAGCCGCATCGCGCATCCGCGCACGGCGCGAGATCGGCAAGGTTATCGACGCCGAATCCGGCGCGCAGCTGCCCGCGGCCGAGGACGCGGAAGCGGCGCTCGCGCTCTTCCACCGCAGCTTGCAGGACGGGGCCAAACGCCTCAACGCAATCCTCGGCGCGGGCGCAGTGAGGGTCGTGCGGCTGGAGCGGCCGCTGCGCGTACGGGTACGCTTCGGTGAGAAGCGCGTTTCGCTCGATCTCGAGCCGGTGCAGCAGCTCGTGCAGGTCAGCGGCCTGGGCCTCGACGGCGAATATCAATTCGACTTGAGTTCGCCCGTCCCGTCGCTCATCAATATCTCCAAGATCTCGACCGAAGCCGGTTACGGAGAGGCGGTCACCGCTTCTTCTTTGCTGAAGTCGATCGCGCACGACGCCGAACTTCCCCGCCCGACACACCTGGGCGGGTCCGGCCCGCTGCAGTTGTAGCGTTCATCTTCGCGATGATCGGCGGCGTCGGACAGATATCGTTCACCGGACACTGACCGCAGAGCGGCGTCGGCGCTTTACAGATCGCGCGACCGTGCAGAATCAGCCAATGCGAGGCAAACCGCCACTTTTCGCGCGGCACGAGCGCGGTGAGGGATTCTTCTACGCCGAGCGGCGTGGTCGCAGTCGTCAGCCCAAGCCGATGCGCGACGCGAAAAACGTGCGTATCGACGGCCAGCGCTGCGTCGCCGAAGGCGACCGACATCACGACCGAGGCGGTCTTGCGGCCCACTCCCGCAAGCGATTCCAGGGCTTCACGATCGTTCGGAACTTCGCCGCTGAATTTGTCGATCAGATCGCGCGCCATACTCACGATGTTCTTTGCCTTCATGCGAAAAAAACCGGTCGACCTGATGATGCGCTCGACGTCGGACACCTTCGCTTTGGCCAGGGCCTGCGCCGTCGGATATTTCGCAAAGAGCGCCGGCGTGGTGATGTTCACACGCGCGTCCGTGGTCTGCGCCGAGAGAATCACCGAGACCAGCAATTCGAAGGGGTTGGTATAGTGCAGAGCCGTCACCGCGTGCGGGTAGGTGCGCTCCAAAATCGCGAGCTCTTGCTCGGCAATCTTGCGTGGGACGACCTTCTTCGGAAACGGAATCTTCGCCATAGCCGCAGACGGTTTTTCCGCCTCTAGTTCGAATCCCATGCCCAAATGACGTTTTCGGGACCGGCCGAGGCAAACGCTCGAGCTATCGAACTACGCGCACGAGGGCGTCTCCCCGAAGCGGTCGCCACGCTTCGCGAGGCCATGACGCAGTTCTCGAAGGTCGTCGCCCTTCATCAAAACCTCGCGCAAATGCTCTACGAGTCCGGCGATACCGCCGGCGCAATCGCCGAACACCGCGCGGCGCTCTCGATCGGAGAGAGCGCTGCATCGCATCTCGCGCTCTATGAATTGTTGCAGATCACCGGCGAGAGGACGGCGGCGCTCGAACATCAGCGCGCCGCTCTGCGGACCCAGCGCCTCTTCTCCCGCGTTGCCCCGCGAGAAACGCGCAGCGTGCTCTGCCTGTGCGCCCCCGGCGATTGGCAAGCCAATATCCCCGTCGATTTCCTCTTCGATCCCGAAACGACCAGCGTCCACAAGCTCTATCTGCTCGACGAAACGCACGTGCTCTCCGACACCGTTCCGCGTTACGACGTCGTTTGGAACATCATCGCCGAGTCGCCCGAAGCGCTGCAGTATCTGGCGCTGGCCAACTACTTCATCCGCAAGCAAGTCAAGCCGGTTATCAACGCTCCGGCCTACGTGATCCGAACGGCTCGCCCGCTGCTTGCCGACACGCTTGCGGGAACCGGCGCGCGCGTGGCGCCGGTAACGATCGTCGAGCGGGGGCGGCTGGCGAACGGCCCGTTTCCGTATGGCTTTCCGGTCATCGCGCGTCCGGTCGGTTCGCACGCCGGTCACGGCCTCGCGCGCCTCGACGCGCCCGAAGCCGGGTCGCCGTACGTGAAGGAGCATCCGGCCGAACGCTATTTCGTGAGCCCCTTTCTCGATTATGCCAGCACGGACGGCTATTACCGCAAGTACCGCCTGGTCTTCGTCGACGGTGTGCCGTACCCGGTACACCTCGCAATCTCGCCGCAGTGGATGATTCATTACTACAACGCGCCGATGGCCGAGCACCAGTGGATGCGCGATGAGGAAGCGGTGTTTCTCGAAGATCCGCGGACCGTCTTCGACGGGCCGCGGTTCGAAACGCTGGTGAAGATCGGCGCTGCGGTCGCGCTCGAGTACTTCGGTATCGACTGCGGCATCGATCGCGACGGAAACGTCCTGGTCTTCGAGGCCGACGCCGCGATGCTGGTGCATACCAGCGATCCGGTCGACCTCTATCCGTACAAACATCGCTTTGTGCCGCGCATCTACCGCGCGGTCGAACAGATGATCGACCGCCGCAAAGCGAGCTGAGCGAGCCCGCGCCGTCTGCCGATACCTAAAGAACCATGAAGCCGGCCGACCTCGCCGTCGTGGGCGGAGGACTCTCCGCGACCGCACTCGCCTGCGCGCTTGCCGCGCGCGCCGGCCCCGCATTTCGCGCGCTCTTCTTCAACCGGGGCGACCTCGGCCCCGGTACGGCGTACGCGCCCCAGTCGGCGAGCCTGTTGATGAACGGCCCCGTCCGCGCGATGTCGGCGGTTCCCGGCGACGATCGTCATCTTGCGCGTTATCTCGTCGACGAGCCGGGCGATGCGCTGATCTGCCGGGCTCGCTTCGGCGCGTATCTGCGCGCGACCGGTGCGAACGCGCTCGCGGCGCATGCGGGCTTACGCCATGAACGCGTCGAGATCGTCGATATCGAACGCGCCGGCGAGGGTTATCGCCTCACCGACGAAGGGGGGCGTGGTTACGAAGCGCGCAACGTCGTGCTCGCGCTCGGCAATCTTCCACCCGACGACCGCTTTCTGCCCGAGCCGGTGCGCTCGCATCCCGGCTACGCCGGCGATCCTTGGACGGTCGACATCACGCGCTTCGATCCCGCCTGCGAGGTCATTGTGATCGGCAGCCGCTTGACCGCGATGGACACGATCGCGCTGCTGGACGAACGTGCGTTTCGAGGACGCGTGCATATCGTCTCGCGCCACGGGCTCTTACCGCTGGTCGAAGACACCAGCGTGCGCGGCGTCGATGCGGCATCGCTCGATTTGGATGCGCGTACGCCATATACGTTGCTTCGCTCGCTGCGCCGCGCAGCCGCCCGTCATCCCGGTGACTGGCGCGCGATCGTCGAAGGTTTGCGCCCGATCACGCCGGCGATCTGGAGCGACTGGAACGTGCGCGAGCGCAAGCGCTTCTTACGCCATCTGCAATCGATGTGGGCGATTCACCGCTACCGCGTGCCGCCGGCCACGCATGCCGCGTACGCGCGCATGAAAAGTGAGGGCCGCATCAACCTTTTACGGGGACGCGTTTGTGGCGGGAAGACCGACGCTCGCGGGATGACGCTGACCATCGCAACCGCTTCGGGTTCGCTCGATTTGCACGCGGACTACGCGATCAACTGCACCGGCCCCAACGCCGACCTGCGTTCGGCGGCTCATCCCTTCGTACGCAATGTACTCGCCCGCGGTCTGATGCGTCCCGATCCGCTCGCACTCGGCGCGGATGTCTCGAGCGAGTATCGCGTGCTCGATGCAAACGGCACTGCCCAGCCGCATCTCTTCGCGATCGGACCGCTCCTGCGCGGCTTGTGGTACGAGACGACCGCCGTCAACGAGATCCGCAGGCACGCCGCCGCAATCGCCTCCGCGCTACTTGAGGTAGCTCTCGATCCAACCGGACCACCGCCGGAACACGTCCAGCTGCCGAACGGGATCGCCCGGAAAGTGTCCTGAGACCGGATAGGCCCAGAACTGCACGGTGGTTCCCCGATCCTTCAGCGCGTGAAAGAACTTGTACGACTGCACGATCGGCACGCGATCGTCACCCACGTCGGCGAGGATAAGCGTCGGCGTCGTCACCGACCATGCCGCGCTGATCGGCGACTGCGCGATGTAATTTTTCGCCAAGCCTCGCACGAACGGTGAACCGAACATCTGGAAGCGGTCCTGGACGCCGTTGTCGGCCAGCGCGTATTCGTCGATGAGATCGTCGACCGCAGCGCCGGAGACCGCGGCTTTCCAAATGTGATAGTGGCCGATCATCCACGATGTCATGTAGCCGCCGTACGACCAACCCGATACGGCGATGCGCGAGGAATCGACCTTATAGCTCCGCTCGACCGCGGCAATTCCGGCCATCACGTCGCGGCCCGGACCGGCGCCCGAATCATTGACGATGCCGTACCAATACTTCGCGCCGAGGTTGTCGCTGCCGCGATAATTGGGATTGAAGACGACGTACCCGCGCGCGGCCAGCACCTGATTGAACCCGTTGAACGCGGTGATCGACGCCGAGTTCGGGCCGCCGTGGATCACGAGCACGAGCGGATACGCTTTGGCGGGATCGTATTGCGGCGGCAACGTCACCACGCCGTCTTCGGCGTAGCCGTCGTTGTGCCAATCGATCGCGTGCACGGCGCCGAGATTCAAGGCGGCGATCGCGTCGTTGTAGCCGGTCAAGCGCTCCGGCGCCGCATCCGGTGCGCGCATGTAATAGAGCTCGCTCGGATGATCGGCCTCGCTGCCGGCAAACGCGATCGCTCCCGTCTTGGAGACCGACGCGTCGAGCCAGAAAAACTGCGAGGGCTGGACACCGTGCAAATCGAGCTGTTCTGCTTTGCCGTCGAGCGATTTGATCCAGAGCGCGGCGTCGGTGGCCTTGTGCCCGGCGATCAGCAGGCTCTTCGAACCCGGCATCCAGATCGCGCGCACGACGTTGGTATCGATGACGTCCGAGGTCACGTCCGAACCGTTGCCGCCGCTCGCCGGCGCGACGTAGATCTCGTTGACCGCGGCCGGGTCGCCCCCTTGCGGATACCAGTAGTCGACGTATTTTCCGTCCGGCGAGTACTCGCCGAAACTCTCGAGCTTACCGTGCGTCGTGAGCGTGCGGATTGCGCCGCTACGCACGTCGAGCGCGCAAATGACCGCGCCGTCGGAATCGGCGTCGTAGGCATTGGGCATCTTGGTGAAAACGATCGTCCTTCCGTCGGCCGACCATGAGATCGGCGGCCCGGGCGAACTTGGCGGCTGCGCCGACGGCAAACTCCAGCTTCCGCTGGTGAGACGTTTGGACGCGTGCGTTCCGTCGGCATTGAACGCGACCAACCAGATGTGGTTGCTGGTGGGCGCCGCGCGATCGGTGTAGGCTTGATCGCCGACCGTGAACGAGTCGAGGTGCTTTGCGATCGACTTCTTGTTAGCCGGTTCATCCGGAGCGACGAAAGCGATCGCACCGCCGTCCGGACGCCAGGCAAATTCCTCGACGCCCTCCGGCGCATCGGTTACGGCGATCGGGTCGCCGCCCCGCATGTCCATCACGAAGATTTGCTGGTGCGCATCGTCGCCGCTGCCATAGCGGGCCAGAAACGCGAGCTTGGTTCCATCCGGCGACCAGGCCGGAGACGAAAGCTGCTTGCGCTCGAAGGTGAGCGGACGCGTCGTCTTGCTCGCCAGGTCGTAGAGTTCGAGGGTGGCGTCGTTTTCGTCGGTCGTGAGATTTTCGCGGGTGAGGATGAACGCGATCTGCTTGCCGTCGGGCGAGATCGCAACGTTCGAGACGCTCGCGATTTTTGGGAGATCGTCGAGCGTTATCGTCCGCGGCGCCGCCGAGCCGGTCGCCGCCGTCGCCAGCGCGAGCAGCAGTGAAGTAACGAGCCGTTTCATTCTCTCTCCTCTCACTTCAGGTACTGCTCGAGCCAAGCGAGCCAATGTTTTTCCACGTCCTCCGCGCGCACCGGGTCGGACGGAAAGTGGCCCGCAACCGGGTAGGCGATGAACTTCACCGTCGTGCCGTTGTCCTTGAGCGCGTGGTAGAGCTTGAACGAGTTCGTGATCGTGACGTTGTTGTCGCCGATATCGCCCATGATCAGCGTGGGCGTGGTGGCCTGCGGCGCATAGGCGATCGGCGATTGCTCGCACCACTCCGCCGTGTTCGCCGGATTCCAGGGTTTGCCGCGGAAAAACGGCACGTCGGTGTCGTAGTAGAACGCGACGTCGTAGTCGTCGAGCCAATCGTCGAGCGACGCGCCGCTCACGGCGGCTTTCCACACGTGATAGTGGCCGATGAGCGACGAGGTCATGTAACCGCCGTACGACCAGCCCGAGACGCCGATGCGCGCGGTATCGATCGGGAACCTACGCTCGACCGCTGCCAAGCCCGCCATTACGTCCTTGCCGGGCCCGTCGCCGGTGTCGTTTTCGATCGCATGCTGATACGCATCGCCCAGGTTCGTGCTGCCGCGATAGTTGGGCGAGAACACGAAGAAGCCGTGAGCGGCGAAAATTTGCGCTTGGGCGTTCCACCCCAGCGTCGATGCGCCTTGCGGACCGCCGTGGATCAATAAAATGAGCGGCGCCTTGCCGCCGCGGTAATGGAGCGGATACACCAGCACGCCGTCTTCGGCAAAATTGCCCTTGGTCGACCGCCAGTCGACGCCGACTTCGCGCGCGATACCCGTCTTTCCCGCGAAGGCGTTCTCGTCGGTCAGCGCGACGGGCTTCGCGCCGGGCGAAGCGAGCAGATAGATCTCGAACGGTTTGCTCGCCGAAGACGCGACGAAAACGAACGCGCCGTTCCTCGCGCTATTCCCCAAAGACATGGGTTGCAGCGCCCCGAGGTCGACGCGTGCGATATGCCCGCGCAGCGGCCAATACCAGAGCGACGTGCGCGTCTTGTCCGGCGTTGCGATCCAGAGCGCGTCGCCGCTTGCATTCCACGACGCATCGTCGGCGTTGCGGTCGAGTTGTTTACGCAGATCCGCGAGCGGCCTCCCGGCGGTGTTCACCACGTAAACGTCGTTGCCGTTCATCGCGTCGCCGCCGGTGTTGCGAATGTAGGCAACCAGGTCGCCGCGCGGCGCGTACTGCGGAGCCATCTCCATCGACTCTCGCGGGGTCAAACGCCGCAGGTTGCCGCCGGCGGCGTCGAGCACGTCGATGTACGAGGTGAGCGAATCACCGACGAAGGGCGTGGGAAAGTGCTCGATCGCGATCGCCTTGGAGTCGGGCGACCACGAGAGATCGCCTCCGCCGTCGGGATCGACGTCCGCCACACTCCAGGGACCGCTCGTCAAACGCCGCGCGTGCGAACCGTCGGCATTGCAGATCCACACGTGCACCGGCGGCGTGGCGGCACGGTGCAGATAATCGTTGTCGTGTACCTGGAACGCATCGAGGTGCGTCTTGGCCGCGGTGGGATTGGGGTTATCGTCCTGCATCGTGTACGCGAAGCGGCGCCCGTCGGGGCTCCACGCATAGCTGATGACGCCGTTTTTGGCGTGCGTGATCTGGCGGGCGTCGCCGCCGTCCATCGGCAACACGAAGATTTGGTCGTGCGGATCCTTCGTCTCGCCGTCCAACGCCGTAAACGCAATCGCCGTGCCGCCCGCCGACCAATGCGGCGAGGATACGCCCTTGCGATCCCAGGTGAGTTGACGCTGCGCGTGCGTACGCACGTCGATCAGAACCAATTGGCGATCGATGCGATCGTGCGCGAAATCCCGGACCCCGCGCACGTAGACGACGCGCGTGCCGTCCGGCGAGATCTGCGGATCGCTGAGCGCGACGATCCGCCGCGCGTCAGGAAAATCGAATGCTGCGGCGGGAAGTGCGCTCGCGCACACGGCGACGCAGAGAACAGTCCCAATCAAACGCATCGGTAACCTCGCTAGTCGCGCAGCGCAACGGTCTCCCCATCGCGCGCAATCAGACCGTCACGCTCCAGTATTGCCAACAGTTCGATCACCTCCTCCAGCGATCGATCCGGCAGGACCGGCTGCAACGCTCCGTGCAGGTCGAGCAAGGAGATGCGTTCGCCCGGCGGAAGCGCGCGCAAACGATCGACGATTCGCCCGCGTGCGAACCGCGTTGTGCGTTCGAACCGGATCGCGTTCTGCGGTGACGGAGTTTTGGCATGCCGCTTTCGAGCGGCATCGAGGCGCGATGAATCGATCGGTGCGGCGGCGCACGCCCCGCGCAGCGGGCAGATCAAACACTTGGGTGCGCGCGCCGTGCAGATCGTCGAACCCAAGTCCATCAGCGCCGAATTCCAATCGTGCGCGCGGCCCGGAGCCGCGATCCGGCGCGCGCGCTCGTCGAGTTCACCATGTGCGGCGAGCAGAGGATACTCGATACCGTAGAAGAGGCGATGCATGATGCGCCGGATGTTCGTGTCGACCGGCGCATCGTCCAGATCGAATCCGAAGGCGCGAATCGCGGCGGCGGTGTAGGGACCCACGCCGTCGAGTTCGCGCAATGCACCGGAATCCGAGGGCATCGCACCGTTGTACCGGTCGACGATGACGCGCGCGAGCGCATGCAGGCGGACCGCGCGTGAGTTATATCCGAGTCCTTGCCAAAGCCGCAACACGTCGGCAAGGCTCGCCTGCGCCAACATCGCGACGGAGGGAAAGCGCGCGACGAACGCTTCGAACTTCGGCACGACGCGGTCGACTTGCGTCTGCTGGAGCATGAATTCGCTGATCAGCGTGTAGTACGGATCGCGCACGCGCCGCCACGGCAGAGCGTGGCGCCCGCAGCGTTCGTACCACGCCAACAGCTGAGCTCGCAGAGGTCCGCTAGTAGAGGCCATGGCGGGCCTTGAAAGAGGAAACGTGGCCCTGTAGCACCGAGTACCTATCTGTGCGCATTTCTCGCGTCCAGGTCTTTAACTACAAATCCCTACGGGACGTGACCTTCCTTCCTGGCGGCCTCAGCCTTGTAATTGGTGCTAATGGCGCCGGGAAAAGTAACCTGGCCGACTCGTTCGATTTTATCGGCGAGATTTTCCGCGACGGACTAGATATTGCGATAGCCCGGAAGGGCGGCTTTGAAAACATCGCCCATAGAAAGAAGCGCCGGACAAAGACTCCGCTGGGATTTGAGATCGAGATCCATCTGAACCAGGATGACGTTTCGAGGTACGGATTCTACCTTAATCCAAGCCAGCGCCGCCAACAGCTTCGTTTCTCCATCAGATACAAGCTACTAATTAAGGCCGCATCCGAGGCGATCCGGGCCGATTATGCAGTGTACGAAGAGGAGATCGATTTTATTGACCTAACGGACGACGCTTCGCGGCCAGTATTTTCGATCACTCGAGACGCGGGTGGGAAAGTCGAGTTCGCTAATGCTCCAGAAATAACGGTGGACCAAGGAGCGCTCCGCGTTCACATCCCAAAGTCAGCGAGCTTTCTCGAGCGACTCATTTTCACCACCGGCGAATTTCCGCTCATAGCGACAGCGCGGCCACCCATAAACAAGGACGAGCTCGCCGCTAGCGCTTTATCGCGATTCATACCGATGCTTCGCGTCCTGCGAACCATTCTGGCTCGCATTAGGGTCTATCAACTCCATCCACCGTCGACTCGCAAATACGCATCGCCTAATCCGCGGCCCGAGCTAGCACGCGACGGCGAAGCCCTCCCAAGCGTTATCTTACAAATACAGCGTCAGTCGGAAAAAAGCAGTGCATGGGAGGCTATTCTCGCTGCGATGCGTGAGGTACTGCCAGAGCTCGATCGCATTGAAGTCCGGAACACTGCCTCGAAGACTCTGGAGCTTGTATTCTACGAACGCGGCATGGAGCGAAGGCCATGGACAGTCGACGAGATATCGGATGGAACAATTCAAACGCTTGCTGCCCTTGTTGCTATATCCGATCCGGGACCGTCGTTCATTTTCCTTGAGGAGCCGGAGAACTCTGTTCATCCGTGGATCATAAGGAGTTTGATCAGAGTGTGCCGGAAATCGTTGCGTAATCATCAAATAGCGATCACGTCACACTCGCCCGTGGTCATGGACGAGTTCTCGCCGGATGACATCACTGTGTTGTGGCGTTCACACGGCGAAACGAATACGGACCTCCTTAGCACCCTTAGTCCGCGTATCGCTAAGCAGTGGAAACGCGGTGCAATAAGCACATTTGACGCCATCAATTCGGGCATCGTCGTCGAGGCGATTCCTCCGGCGCCGCAACTCGAGCTGGAACTTGCTCCTTGAGGATTGGCCTTATAACCGAGGGTATCGCCGAGTTTCGGAGCATGGGCGTATTTCTGCGCCGTATTGTGCCTTCAGCTTCTGTCTCCGGACCCACCAGAGTCAAGGCGTCGCCAGAAGCAAAGCCTGAGCTTACAGCTGGCGAAATCGCCCGCCAACTTCCAACTCTCGCGGCGGATGAGGCAGCGGCAGTTCTCGTCATCATCGACCGTGACCGCCAGGTGCTTTGTCCGCCTTCGTATGCGCGAAGCGTTGAGGAGATCCTCCGCCCTCGATGCAGGAAGCATGGGATCAGAGCCGTCCGCGTGGTTGTTAAGGATCCGATGTTCGAAAACTGGCTGGTTTCCGATCCTAGCGTCTTTCTGAAGTTTCCGAAGAGGTATCATCGCCACGTCGCCAATTCGATACGGTTCTCGGGAAATGCCGATTCGGTCGATGCTGGTGAACTCTTGCGGAGGCTCTGCGTCAAGGATTACGACAAGGTGATCGACGCCATGGTTTTAGCACGAGAACTAAACCCGGAGACCATGGCAAGGAATTCTCGCTCGTTCGACAAGTTTTTAAGAGAGCTCTACTCGCTAACGGGAGGCGCTAGGCGAAAGTCGCGGTCGCGGCGGTAGGTCACGGGCGCATGGTGGCCATGGCTTGACCGATCCGCCGGATGCCCTCGCCGATCTGTTCGCGCGTGACCGCGGTCAGCGCCAGACGAAAATGGTGATCGCCGCCGGAGTCCGCGAAGAACGCTTCGCCGAAAAGAAACGATGCGCCCAAACGCTCGGCGACGTCGAGCAACGGGCGCGCCCGCATTTCGCGCGGCGTTGTCGCCCACAGGTAAAAACCGCCCGGCGGCCCGGCGGCACGAACGCCGTGCGGCCAATGCGCGGCGATTGCTTCGTCGGCCAGCCTGCGCCGCAGCAGCAGTTCTTCGCGAAGTTGCGCGACGTGCGCATCGTAGCCGCGTTCGAGATAATCGACGATCGCGGCTTGAACGTACAGGCTCGTCGCCATGTCGTAGGCTTGTTTTCGCAGCAGCAACCGCTCGAGAATCATCCGCGGCGCGGCCAGCCACCCGACGCGCAGCGAGGGCGCGATCGTCTTCGAGAACGTCGAGATGTGGACGACGTGGTCGGGAGCGAGTGAGACCAGCGGAGGCGGCGGCTCGCTCGCGAGCGGACCGTACGGATCGTCTTCGATGATCGGCACGCCCGCGCGGCGCGCGATCGTGGCCAAGCGTTCGCGGCGGTCGGCGTTCATCGTCGTGTTCGTCGGATTGTGCAGCGAGGGCATTGTGTAGATGAAACGCGGGCGGCGCGTACGCAGAATCGCCTCGACGTGATCGACGCGCATGCCCTCTTCGTCGACCGGAACGGGGATCGCGCGCAGACCGTTGATCTGGAAAATCTGCAGCGCGCCGGGATACGACGGCGACTCGACGATGATCTCGTCGCCCGGTTCGGCCAGCGATTGCGCCACGATCATGATGCCTTGCGTCGATCCGGTCAGCACGATGACGCTCTTGGGCGCGATCGTGCCCGCGCCGCGCGCGTTCATCCGAGCGGCGACCGCGGCGCGCAGCGGTTCGTACCCTTCCGAGTCGCCGTACGAGAGCACGAACCGCGGATCGCGAGCGACGCGTTCGAACGATTTGGCCAGCTCCCCGAGCGGGGAGGGTTCGTCCGGCGCCACGCCTTGCACGAACGAGATGCGCCCGGCTTCCTGTTTGGCTGCCAGCTCGCCGAGAATATTCGGAAACTCGCCGACCCGCCAGGGGGGCAGCGTGATCCACCACGGCACCCCGGCCGCTCGCTCGGGCTGCCCTCCCCGAAGCTGCGGCACGACCCGCGATCCGGACCCGACCCGCTGTTCGATCAGCCCGTCGCCGACCAGCTCACGGTAGGCGTGAACGACGGTGCTGCGATTCACCCGCAGACGCTGCGCCATTGCCCGTTCCGGCGGCAGCCGGGTCGATTCCGGCAGCGTCCCGGCGAGGATGGCCTCCCGCAGATGCTCGTAAATTTGCCGGTAGAGTGGCACAATAGAGTCCCGGTCGAGTTCGGGAAGGAGTCCAGACCATCCAATGTTGGGCATTGAAGTGGTCCATTTTCGATGAACCCCGGCCTGACGCTTGCCGACATAGATAATACCGTGCTCGACTACAACGCGGTGGATACGCGCGTTCCCTTTGTGGGACGCGCTTACGAACTTCGTGCGCTGCTCGCTTTCTTGAAGCGAGGAGGCGCTCTCACGCTCGTCGGTCCCGGCGGCGTCGGAAAGTCGCGCCTAGCGCACGAAGCGATCACGCGTTTCGCGCGCGATTCCGCCGCCGAATGCATCTTCTTGCCGCTTGCCGGCGTCGCGCCGGAAGCCGTGGTAGGAACGGTGATGAGCGCGCTCGGCATTCCGGAAGAATCCGGGCGCGTGCAAACCGCGACGCTGGTCGATCGCTTACGCGATCGCCCGATCATCCTGGCGCTGGATAATTGCGAACATGCGCCGGATGAGACGTCCGCGCTCATCGACGCGCTGCGCGTGCTGCCGCACTTCACCGTCATCGCAACCAGCCAGCGCCGCCTCGACTACACCGACGAAACGGTTTTCGAACTCGAACCCTTCACGATCGACGACGGCATCGCGTTCTTTCTGGCGCGCGCCGAAATGGATTCCGCCCAGATCAACGACGCGACCGTCTCGACGGTCACCCGCATCGTGGAGCGGGTCGACGGCCTCGCGGTCGCGCTCGATCTGGCCGCGGCGCGGTTGGCCTCCCTCTCGCTCGATCTGCTGGCGGAAGAACTCGAGGAGCTTCGCCCCTATCAGCTGCGATCGACGCGCGGCTCGGAGCCCCGCCATCGCACCATCGGCAACGTGATCGCCTGGAGCCACTCGCAACTCGACGATCGGGCGAAGCGCGCCTTCGCGCAAGCCTCGCTCTTCGCTGACGAATTCGACGAAGACGACCTGTGCGCATTGGGCGATATGGACCGCGACGACGTGCGCGGTGCGCTGGACGATCTCGTGCGCAGTTCGCTCGTTGTTACGACCGAGTTCGGTTATCGCATGCTGCTGCCGATACGCGCGGTGGCGACCCGCATGCTCGTAACCGCGCGCAACCGTAAAGCGCTCGACGAAGCCTTCGCACGGCGCATGAACGACCTGGCCTGCGACCTGTGGTCGCAGATTCGAAGCGGCGACAACACAGCCGGCGCGATGGCGCGGCTGCAATCGCGATACGCGGACTTCTGCACGACCCTGATTTGGGCGATCAAACGTCCGGCGGAGCGAGTGGCGGTCATCGACGACGTCTTGACCGCAATGGTCACGATCTGGACCGAAGGCGGACGGTACACCGAGGGCGTGCGCTGGACGGAGCGTCTCGAAGGAGTAGCCCAGCGTTTGCGGCCCGAGATGCGCGGGCGTATCTACTACCTTGGTTTGTGCGTGGCGCACGCAGCCTCGGATTATCATCGCATGCTCGAGAACGGGCCCCTCACGATCTCGGCGTTCACCATTGCCGGCGATCGCCTCGGTCTTGCGCGCGCCTACAACGCGCTGGCGGCGGCCTCGCTCAACACCGGACGGCTGGACGAAGCGACGACCTACGTGGAGACCGCACTTCGCTTCTACGAGCAACTGGGCCATCAACGCGGCGTGGCGACCGCCTTGATCAATCAGGGCAGCGTGCTCTTCGAAGGCTACGGCGACGTCCAGCGCGCTCACGAGATTTTTCGCCGCGCGATTCGGATGCTCGCCGAGCAAGGTCCGAGCATGCTCACCGGCATCGCGCTCGGCGATTTGGCCGAAGTCGAATACGCGATGGCCGAATACGATGCGGCGGTCGAGCACGCGCAGGAGGCCATCGAGCGCTTCGAGGCGAGCGCAAGCTCGACGATGATCGCCTGGCAATACGAAACGCTGGCCCGCTGCTCGCTGGCGCGCGGCTATCTCACCACCGCCAACGAACAATTGCTGATCGCGTGCGATTTGCTGCGGCGCTCGCCGCAGCCGTTCTACACCGCACGCTTGGCCGAGGTCGCCACGCGCCGGCTGCTCTTCGGACACAATCCGCGCGCGGCGGCGCTGGCGGCGGCCGCCGCCCGCCGCTCCCGCAGTGAGCACGCGCTGGTCGCGTTCGGGATCTTCGCTCACGAGACCGAGAGCGACGAGGCGGCCATCGTCGAGGCGCTGGGGAAGGGCGCGCTGGCCGAGGGATCGCGGACGGTCGCCGGGTGGGATCTCGGCCGGCTCTGTTCGCGCCTGGCCGACCTGCTCGGCGCGGAATAGGTCGGCGCAGCGCCCGGCGAAGACCTGGTATAGTGGGCAAGCCCCCATTTCCCCACCATCATCCTTCAGGAGCGAGAGAGCAGTGGCTGAACATCAAGTTGATGCCGTCGTCATCGGCGCGGGCCCGGGCGGATACCATGCCGCGATCCGGCTCGGCCAACTCGGCAAGAGCGTGATCTGCGTGGATCGCGACGAGGTCGGTGGCGTTTGCTTGAACTGGGGATGCATTCCGACCAAGGCACTGCTCCACGTCGGCGAGATCATCCGGCAGATCGATCATGCCGGCGCGATCGGATTGAAGGTGCCCAAGGCCGACGTCGACCGCGAGGGCGTGGCAAAGTTCAAGACCGACGTGGTCAATGCCAACGTCAACGGCGTCAAGACGCTCTTCAAGGCCAATACCGTCCAGTTTCTTTATGGTGAGGCGAGCTTCAAAGACGCCGGCACGATCGTCGTCAAAAACAAAGAGGGCGGTACCGACACGATCAAGACGCAAAACGTCGTGATCGCGACCGGCAGCGCCCCGATCGACGTAAAAGCCTGGCCGCGTGACGGCGAAACGATCATCAACTCCGACGACGCGGTTCAGATGAAGCGCATCCCCAAAAATATGCTGATCATCGGCGGCGGCGTGATTGGGCTAGAGTTCGCGACCGTCTACAAACGGGTGGGCGCGAACGTGCTGGTGATCGAAGCGCTGCCGCAGATCCTCACCGGAACCGATCTCGAGATATCCAAAACGCTCGGACGTATCCTCAAAAAGCAGGGCGTCGACATCATGCTCTCGACCAAAGTCGGAAAACTCGAGAAAAGCGGGAAGAGCGTCAAGGCGACGTTCAACGGCGAGGGCACGAACGGCAAGGACGAGACGCGCGAGTTCGACATGGTGCTGGTCGCGGTCGGCCGGCGTCCGGTGACCGATACGCTCAATCTCGCCGCAGCCGGACTTGCAACCGACGACAAGGGCTTCATCGCGGTCGACGCGCAGTGCCGCACCAAGGTCGCGAGCATCTTCGCGATCGGCGACGTCACCGGTCAACCGTTGCTGGCGCACCGCGCGATGAAACAAGGCGTGGTCGCGGCCGAGGTGATCTCGGGCGATAAGTCGGCCGCATTCGATCCGATCGCGATTCCGAACTGCGTGTACACCGATCCCGAGGTCGCGACGATCGGCCTCTCCGAAGAGGAAGCCAAAGCCAAAGGCTACGAGCTGCGCATCGGCAAGTTCCCGCTCGCGGCCAGCGGCCGCGCGCGTACGATGAACGAGAGCGACGGCCTGGTCAAACTCGTCGGCGACGCAAAGACGGACTTGCTCCTTGGCATGCACATCGTCGCGCCGCAGGCCGAATCGCTGATCGGCGAGGGCGTGATCGCGCTCGAAATGGGCGCGACCCTGGAAGACATCGGGCTCTCGGTGCATCCGCATCCGACGCTGACCGAATGCATCATGGACGCGGCGGAGGCGGCGCACGGAAAGGCCATCCACATTGTCAATCCCAAGCCCAAGACCGCGGTCGCGGCAAAGTAGCGCCAAACCGGCGCGGCTGCTCGATCTAGGCACGCGTCCATATCGCGAGGTGTGGGAGATTCAGCACGCGTTGCACGAGGCGGTGCGCGAGGGGCGCGAGCCCGACACCTGGATCTTCGTCGAGCATACACCGGTGATCACGCTCGGCCGCAAAGCCAATCGCGAGAACGTTTTGCTCTCGCCGCAAGCGCTTGCCGCCCGCGGGGTCGACCTGGTGGAAATCGAGCGGGGCGGGGACGTCACGTATCACGGTCCCGGGCAGTTGGTCGTGTATCCGATTCGGCGTCTGGAGCGCTTCCGCGAGGTCGTGCCGCTCGTGCGCTCCCTCGAGAGTGCCGTCATCGAGGCCGTCGCGCAGTACGGAATCGCGGCGGAGCGTTGGAAGGAGCATGCGGGGGTGTGGGTTGGCCGCAACCAGATCTGCGCCGTCGGCCTTGCAGTACAGAAGATGGTTTCGCTTCACGGTATCGCGCTCAACGTGACGACGGCGCTCGACTACGATCGCTTGATCAATCCGTGCGGATTGACCGATCACGGCATCACCTCGATCGCGCACGAGTGCGGGAGGGCGGTAAGCGTCGACTCGGTCAAACCGGTCTTGATCGAAGAACTCGAAAAGGCGTTTGGAATTATCCTTCGACAAGCTCAGGTTGACACGTTGATATCGCAGTCCTCAGTCACGACGAGCGCAGCGCCCTCTGTCACCCTGAGCCACAGCCCCTCTGTCACCCTGAGCCTGTCGAAGGGTGCGGTTAACGATGGCAACTGAGATCGATCTGATCCGCAAGCCGGAATGGCTGCGCGTCTCGTTGCCCTCGGGCGAGGATTACGCGCGCGTGCGCGCGGCGGTAAGCGCACTGCAGCTCAATACCGTGTGCAAAGAGGCGGCCTGTCCGAACATCGCCGAGTGTTGGGGAGCCGGTACCGCGACGATCATGATTTTGGGTGAGACGTGTACGCGCGGGTGCCGCTTCTGCAACGTGCGGACCGGCAACCCGAGGGGCATCGTCGATTGGATGGAGCCGCTGCGCGTTGCCGACGCCGTCCGCGAGCTCGGCTGGAAATACCTGGTGCTCACCGCGGTCGATCGTGACGATCTTCCCGACGGCGGCGCCTTGATCTTCGCCAACACCGTACGCGCCATCCACGAGCGCGCGCCCGGGTCGCGGGTCGAGATTCTCAGCGGCGACTACCATGGCGATCTGCGCGCGCTCGATATCGTGATGGATGCGCGGCCCGACGTCTTTGCACACAACCTGGAAACCGTGCGGCGCCTCACGCCCACCGTGCGCGACAAGCGCGCCGGCTACGATCAGTCCTTGCGCATTCTCGAGCACGCGAAATCGCGCGCGCCCGAACGCTTCACCAAGACGTCGATCATGATCGGATTCGGCGAGTCCGAGGAGGAAATCGAACGCGCGATGGACGATGCGCGCGATGTGGGCGTCGATATTTTCACGATCGGCCAGTATTTGCAACCGAGCAAGAAACATCTACCCGTCACCGAGTTCGTGACGCCGGCGAAATTCGACCGGCTCGGTGCGCTTGCCAAAACCAAGGGATTCCATCAAGTGGTCTCGAGCCCGCTCTCACGCAGCTCGTACCACGCCGAACAAGCCTTTGAGGGTTAATGAGTAGCTTCTTCCTGCGGCGTCCCGTCTTCGCCGCCGTGTGCTCGATCATCATCTTACTTGGTGGTCTGATCGTGCTGCCCACGCTCGCGATCGATCAATATCCGCAGATCGCGCCGCCGGTGGTCACGGTTACCGCATCGTACGTCGGCGCGAGCCCGGAAGCGGTGGAAGCCCAGGTCACCAACCCGCTCGAAACCGCGGTGAACTCGGCGCAGGGCTTGCGCTACATCAGCTCGACCAGCGCCCAAGGCGTCTCCACCATTACCGCGACGTTTAATCTGGGCGTGAACCTCGATATCGCGGCGGCCGACGTGCAAAACCTGGTGCAATCGGCGATCGGCCTGCTGCCCGCGACCGTTCAGCAAGTCGGCGTCACGGTCGCCAAGAACTCCGGCGCCTTCGTGATGGGCGTCGCACTCATTTCGGACAACCCGAAGTACGACACGCTCTACCTGAGCAACTACGCGCAGCTCAATATCGTCAACGATCTGGCGCGCATCCCCGGCGTTTCGCAGGTGCGGGTCTTCGGCCAGCGCCAGTACGCGATGCGCATCTGGATCGATCCGCGCAAATTGGCCGGCCAGGGGCTCTCGACCGTCGACGTCGTCAACGCGCTCGAAGAACAAAACGTCGAGGTCGCAGCCGGCAGCGTCGGGGCGGCTCCCACTTCTGCCAACGTGAAGTACACCTATGCGATCGACGCGCTGACTCAGCTCTCGACGCCGCAGCAGTTTTCGAACATCATCCTGCGCGCGAATCCCAACGGCGGTTTCACCCGGCTGGGCGACGTTGCCCGGATCGAACTCGGCGCGCAAGACTACTCGTCGATCCTGCGCTTCGACGGTCATACCCGCGTGGTCGGCATGGGCATTCTCCAATATCCCGACGCCAACGCGCTGCAAGTGGCAAACGCGGTCAAGCAAAAGCTCAGCGAGCTCGCGGTGAACTTTCCTTCGGGCGTGCACTGGGAGGTGGCGTTCAGCAGCACGGCGTTCGTGAGCGAGTCGATCAAAGAGGTCGTGATCACGCTGCTCCTCTCGGTCGTCCTGGTCATTCTGGTGATCTTCTTGTTCTTGCAAGACCCGAAAGCAACGCTGATCCCGGCGGCGACGATTCCGGTTTCCCTGATCGGCGCGTTCTTCGCGATGAAGGTCTTCGGATTTTCGATCAACACGGTGACGCTCTTCGGCCTCACGCTCGCCGCCGGACTGGTGGTCGACGACGCGATCGTCGTGATCGAGAACATTGCGCGCCACATGGAGGCCGACAAGACCGACGGCATCGTGCCGACCGAAACGGCGATGCGCGAGATCCAGAGCGCGATCGTCGCCTCCTCGCTCGTACTCTTCTCGGTGTTCTTCCCGGTGGCGTTCTTCCCGGGCACGACCGGTCAGCTCTACAAGCAGTTCGCGCTGACGATCACCGCCGCGATCGTCATCTCGCTCTTCCAAGCGCTCACGCTCGCGCCGGCGCTCGCCGCGCGCCTGCTGCACGGCGACGTGGAATCGAATTGGGGCGTCTTTCGCTGGTTCAATACCGGCCTGCACAACTTCCGCGACTGGTACGCGCGTACGCTGCCCAAACTCTTCCGCCGGCGCTGGGCCGTCTTCGGAGTATTCGTGGCGGCGCTGCTGCTGACGGGATTCCTCTTCCGAACGACGCCGACGGCCTTCATCCCCGACGAGGATCAAGGCTATTTCATCACGCTGGTTCAGGCGCCCGAGGGAACCTCGCTCGCCGCCGAGCAGCAAGTCGCGATCAAAGCCGAGCGCATCATCCTCGCGCAGCCCGAAGTGATGCACGTCTTCAACGTCGGCGGATTCAGCTTTACCGGTTCGGCGCCGAACCGCGGGCTGATCTTCACGCTGCTCAAACCGTGGGGTGACCGCAAGGGACCGCGGCACTCGCTGGCGGCGATTCTCGGCCGGCTCAACTACATGTTCTACAAGAACATCCCCGAGGCGCAGATCTTCGCGGTAAATCCGCCGGCGATCAACGGCGTCGGCAGCTTCGGCGGCTACCAGTTCGAGTTGGAAGATCGCGCGAATCTAGGCCTACCGGCGCTGATGAACGCGGCGTACGCCATGATGGGCGCCGCCGCCCACGACCCGCGGCTCTCGCAAGTTTTCACCCAATTCCGGATCAACTCGCCGCAGCTCGAAGTCGACATCGACCGCAACAAGGTCAAGGCCGTCGGCGCCAGCCTGACCGACGTGTTCAACACGATGGAGGTCGACCTCGGCTCGCTCTACGTGAACAACTTCACCTACCTCAATCGTTCGTGGCAGGTGATCGTGCAGGCCGACGAGCCGTATCGCAGCGACCCCGCATCGCTGCAGTATCTCTATGTTCCCTCGGCCGCCACGCCCTCGCCGATCAGTCCGACCGCGAGCACGAACGCCGCGAACACCGGGCTCACGCCGCTCAGCGCGATGGTCACCGCGAAGATGACGCTGGGCGCACCGGTCATCACGCACTACAACCTCTATCGCAACATCGAATTGAACGGCAGCGCGGCTCCCGGTCACGGCTCGGGTGAAGCGATCGACGCGACGCAACAGATTGCCGCGCGCGTGCTTCCCAAAGGGATCACCTACGAGTGGTCGGGACTGCAGCTCGACGAGATCGCGGCCGGCGCACAGAGCGCGCTGATCTTCATGCTCGGCTTGGTGTTCGTGTTCTTGGTGCTTTCCGCGCAGTACGAGAGCTTCGTCGATCCGCTGATCGTGTTGCTCGCGGTACCGGCTGCCTTGCTCGGCGCGCTGCTTTTCATGAACTTTCGGCACATTCCGCTGCCTTTTCTCTACGCGAACGTTCAGCAGGACGCGTATGCGCAGGTCGGCTACGTGATGTTGATCGGTCTGGCCAGCAAGAGCGCAATTTTGATCGTGGAGTTCGCGAATCAGCAGCTTCGGGCGGGAGCCGACGTGTGGACCGCCGCGCTTCGCGCCGCGCAGACGCGGCTGCGCCCGATCCTGATGACGTCGATCGCATTCGTCATCGCGATGACGCCGCTCGTGTTTGCCAGCGGCGCGGGCAGCGCCGCGCGCCACTCGCTCGGCACCGTCGTTTTCGGCGGCATGCTGCTCTCGACGTTCCTCAATCTGGCGATCACGCCCGTGCTCTACGTGATCATCAAGGGGCTCGAGATGCGCGGGGTGCGACGGAGCGACGGCGGACAACGCGCTAGCTTCGGAGACACAGCGGTCGAGGCGCCGATCGGCGCCGAATAGACGAGGGTTTTAAACTTGTCCGGCCCGAAGTCAGGGCCAGCCGGAAGCTGATACTTTTAATAGTCCGGACCTCGAGTTTGGAGAGTAATCTATGCTCAAAAGCCTCTCCCGAACGAGCGCGGCACTTCTTGTCGCCGTCTCGTTCGGTCTATCCGTCGTGCCGGCGCAAGCCGACCAAAGCGAAGCCCTCGTCAACAGCGTGGTGAGCGGGGCCAACACCGCCATCCGCAACGCCATGGATCATCCGGCGCAACCCAAGACGCAGACGAAACGTCAAGACGGTCCGCAGTCGACGGTCGCGCAAGTGCCCCCCGTAAATCAACAGCCCGTCGGCGGCGCCGCGCAACAAGGACTCCCGACCGGCTTCACCTATTTCGCCGATCTCTCGGTCGCGTATCCGTTCGGGAATATCGGCACGGCGCAAGGCAAATGGCTGCAGGGCGGCATGGACGGCATGGCCTCCTACGGATTCAGCCCGACCTCGCGCGTCGTCGCATCGTATTACGAACTGCAGCACTATCCGTACGGCTTCAACAGCGGAACCGTTCCGGTGTATCTGCCGGCCGGCTTTCCCGCCGCGGGCTGCACGAACCTCAACGGCACGACCGCCGGCGGCTGCACCGCGACCAACCTCGATCTGACGACCAAGGACAAGTTCTTACTGCTCAGCTACGAGCAATTGTTCTTGCTCGGCAATATCAAAGGCCGCCCGGTTCCGGTAGTCGTCACGCCGACCTACGTTTCGCGCTGGTCGCAGATCGATGCATCGGGGCAACCGGGCAGCGACGTCGTACCGTTCGTCAATCCGGTCAACGGCTTGCCGGTGACCGGCGTTCCGACGCGCAGCGCGCAGTATGACTCGGTCGCGTTCACCTTCCCGTTCTTGAAGTCACCGCGCTTCTTCGGAACGTTTACCGTCGCGCCGACGTGGCTCACGCATCTGAACGGCGTCAACCAATCGAACACCGCGCAACTGTATCAAGTCCTCTATCTGGAATACGACGTGAACAAGACGCTGCGGCTGTTCTTCGAGCCGCAAAGTTCGCGCGATTACCTGCCGACCGATCCGTATCCCGAGCATCTGGCCGCGTACTTCCTGGGCGCGACGCAGCGGCTGGGCAAGAACGAATTCGTTCAGCTCGTGCTCAATAGCGGCGAACCGACCAACTATAGCCCCTACGGCATCAACTACCTGCAGTGCTACGCCCTGCCGTGCTCCGCCAATACAGTGCCGGCAATCGGCGGATTGAAGGCCACGCAACTTCAACTACAATTCGGCGTCGGTTCACCCGTCGTTCTTCCGATCTAAGGGTACGCAATGATGAAGAAATATATAGCGCTACTCATACTCGCTGCCCTCACCTCGCTTGCCGCATGCGGCGGCGGCGGTGGCGGCAACGTTCCGCAACTCGTCAAAGGAACGGGCCCCGCGACGGCGCCCACGCCGCTCGGCGGCCCGATTCTGGTCGGCGTCGGCGATAGTTTGACGGCCGGCGAACAAGCCGACGGTCTGCTCGGCGTGGAGGCGACAAGTTCGCTCTCCGGATATCCCGGCGGCGCCGTCTACCCCGGACAGGACAGCGGCTGGTGGGCGATCATGTACGACTGCCTCACCTCGACCGGCGGAACGTGCAATCACACGAGTTACGCCACGACCAACGCGTCGCTCGCGGTATTGCCGTTGATCAACGCGCCGGGCCTGGGGACGCAAATCGTCCTGAATGCCACGACGCTCTTTGCGAACACGCAATCGGGCTGCTCGTCGTTCAACGATGCGGCCTTCGGCGCGACGACGTGGGAAGAAACCCACCTCAGCCCGACGACCGGCATCGCCGATCTCGGCGTTCCCGGCATCACCATGCACGAAGCGGTGGCAATGACGGGTCCGTACGAAGGTCCGCCGACCCAAACCTCGAGCGGCTGCGGGTATGCGACGCTGGCGAACGATCCGACATCGGGCGGCTTGCAGAGTTTGGTCGAAAGCGAGAACCAACTCTTCCTGCCGATCCTCGGTGAGTTCGAGCCCGCGTACGGCAGCAATCTCACCATGCTCAACGTCGCGGCCGGAATGTCGCCGAAGCTGACGACGGTGTGGCTGGGTGCGAACGATCTGCTCAAGTACATCTTCTCGGCCGCAACCGCGCCGGCAAGCGACACGCCCACGCAAATGGCAACCGATCTCACCAAGATCATCAAGACGTTGACGGCGAGCGGATCGAAGGTGCTGGTCGCAGATCTTCCCACGCTGCTTCCGACGACCGGGAATCCGGTCCCGCAGTTCTTCCCGCAGACCAAACTCGCCGCGGATCTCGAAGCGCTGGGCATTCCGTCGGCTGCCGCGAGTGCGATCGTATCGTATGTCGGAACGCAGTACGGCGTGACGGCCGGTGGTTATCTGACCGAGAGCGGCTTCCTCGATATCGTCGAGGGTTGCAGCGAAGCGCCGGCGACGTGCGCCACACCCCAACTCGATCCGGGCGCGGCGGGGAGCGGTCTCGGCAGCGTCTACCTTACGCCCGCATTCGCGGCGCAAGTGCAAGCGGTCAACACGGCATATAACGAGGCGATCGACGAAGTCGCGTCCTCGTCCGGAAGCAGCGTTGCACTCGTTCCGATCAATGCGCTCTTCACCCAAGCCTCGCAAGCCGGCTACACGGTCGGCGGTTTCCCCGCACCGCTCAGCCTGCAGTTCGGCGGCGGGCTGGTGAGCTGGGATGGACTGCATCCCTCGAATCTCGGTTACGCGATCATCGCGAATCAGTTCATCTCGACGGCCGACACGGCGTTCGGAATGACGATACCTCAGCTCAGCCCGCTCCAGCTGGCGGGGATCGCCTCAACCGATCCGTACGATCCATATGTGGTCAAGGCCGGCGATCCCGACTCGCCGTTCCCGTTACCCTAGCGAAACCGAATTTCGCAAGTGAAGAGAGGGGCCCGATCACTCGGGCCCCTCTCAGCCACCCGCCTCCCTCGCGACCATCGCGCTCGATATTTGGCAGCAACGACAGCGCGACAGCGCACGAGCGCAAAACCAAGACCGACGACAAACATCGCCGCCAGAAACTAGAAGGCGGGGTTTGAAAATACGCGCACTGTAATCGTATTCAGTCGACGAGGCACCGGACATCCGGTGGCAAAGCCTTGCGCCCCTTCTCAGTGAGGCGATTTCGCGAATGTTTGAAAATCGAAGCCCGCGATTGTGCCTGAGCGATCAAGCGCAATCGCCTCAAGCACCCTGCCGTTGGGGAATTGCAGGATGAAATTGTAACCCAAAGCAGGCCCTGCCGGGGAGGTACCCATGAAGAAAACTGCTGATGGAGTCTTGTAGGGCCGGAGCGACGCAGCGATCTCAGAAACCCTCGGCCTCGTAAGCTCTGAATCGCATTCGTGGTCCAACTGCGAGCGATCAATGCTCCCCGACCTAAACCGATAGAACCACTCCCTTGCCGCAGCCTTGGCGGTTTGCGGTGATTTCGTTAAGGCTTGTGAGGTTGCCGTCGCCGCCCACGCTTGGATTCCTGAAAAAAGCAAAAAGCATGCTTACCGCTAGGCCGAACACTTCGCGAGCGAAAGGTCTTCTCATCTGTAGCAGAGCCGCCAAGTTCCGGTCGATGGATCCCAATCTGGACACGCCGTTTTGCCAATTGAATACACAATTCAGGTCCGAGCCCACCCGGTGTAGCGGGAACCAGTTCGGTTTCAACATGAAAATGACCCAGAACGCACTAAAAATGGCGCCACCGAGCAGCTGCGGCCACCCCTTCACTGGGCGCAGATCTCGCTCTGCGGTCTTCGTGCTAATCGCAGCATTGATCGATATCCCCGCCACCTGCCTCGAAATCGGCTTCAGGGTCACTCGGGCGCCCTTTTGGCTACTTTCCTCCGTCGCGACTATCGCGCTCAAGAAAATTCAGCGGGGCGTAAAGTATAATAGCGAGGATCATTAAGATGATCGCTGTTGTGCCGGTGTGATAGTAAGCCCCTACGCAAATACAACCGCAAGCAAGAGTCCAAAGGACCATATAGACGGCTCGATATTTCGGAGCGACGACGTCGCGACAGCGCACGAGGGCAAAACCGAGACCCGCGACAAAAATTGCCGTAAGAAGCCAGAAGGCCGGGTTGGAAAGTACGCCCATTACGGCTCCTTAGGTCCTCTGAGTGATGAAGCGAGTGGAGAGCGGACTTTGGTCGCCAATTATTTTGGCCCTCCACACGCCCCCTGGTGTATCAGGCGGCCATACGATCCCGAAATCCCCCAGCGCCCCCAGCCAAAACCGCCAGATGTTGTCATGCCGTACTGATTTCCTGAAACCTGGGCCCCTACACCATCGAAGAACCCGACACTGCCGGACAGCCCGGTGTAGATATTAAGCGCATTGCTGCCCGGGCGCGGGAATGCCATGCCCCCGCTTATTGACAATCCGGTGGGTCCCAGGCCGGGACTAACCAAGACATCCCCGCATAGATCGACCAACGCGCATCCGGCGTATCCGCCCCCAGCAAGACATCCCTGCACGAACAGGCTTTGCGGAGACGCAGTACAAAGCATGATAAGCAGCATACCGCCGGAGACGCACTGAAACTGAATTCCCTGCGTTGGGCGTGGCTTGGGATCGTGTCCCAGGCCGTGGTGTATGAGAGGACTATCCTGGCCGCATAAATGAGAGCGGCCACCGTGGCTTTCGGCGAAGGTTGTTTTTGCAGAAAACAATCGACACGAAAGGAAACCACGATGACCAAGCCTAGTATGGC